>NZ_JAUQTX010000249.1:0-9486 GCF_059803775.1 Azospirillum sp. UFLA03-27
GCCTCGGCGATCAGGGCGTTGGCGAAGACGCGGGTGTAGGTCGGGGCGTTGGACTTGGGCTTGGACTGGGCGCCGGTGACGACGTCGAACTTGGCGACCGCGTGCAGCTTGTCGGCCGAGGCTTCCGCCGGGCCGTAGCCCTTGCCCTTCTTGGTGACGACGTGGATCAGGACGGGCTTGTCGTCGCCGGCGTCGCGCACGTTCTGCAGCACGGGCAGCAGATGGTCCAGATTGTGCCCGTCGATCGGGCCGATGTAGTAGAAGCCCATCTCCTCGAACAGCGTGCCGCCGGTGACCATGCCGCGGGCGTACTCCTCCGCCCGCCGCGCCGCCGTGCGCAGAGGACGCGGCAGCTGCTCCGCGATGTCCTTGGCCAGATGGCGCAGGCTGAGATAGGGCTTCGACGAGATCAGCCGCGACAGGTACGCGCTCATCGCGCCGACCGGCGGGGCGATGGACATGTCGTTGTCGTTCAGGATGACGATCAGCTTGCTGTTCGCCGACCCGGCGTTGTTCATCGCCTCGTAGGCCATGCCGGCGCTCATCGCGCCGTCGCCGATCACGGCGATCACATGGTTGTCGCGGCCCAGCTGGTCGCGCGCCACCGCCATGCCCAGCCCCGCGGAGATGGAGGTGGAGCTGTGACCGGCGCCGAACGGGTCGTACTCGCTCTCCGACCGGTTGGTGAAGCCCGACAGCCCGCCGCCCGTGCGCAGGGTGCGGATGCGGTCGCGGCGCCCGGTCAGGATCTTGTGTGGGTAGCACTGGTGCCCGACATCCCAGATCAGCCGGTCATCCGGGGTCTGGAACACGTAATGCAGGGCGACGGTCAGTTCGACGACCCCCAGCCCGGCGCCCAGATGACCGCCGGTCACCGACACCGCGCTGATGGTTTCCGTCCGCAGCTCGTCGGCCACCTGCCGGAGCTGTTCTGGCTTGAGCGCGCGCAGGTCGGCGGGGGTGTGGACGAGGTCGAGAAGCGGCGTCTTGTCGTTGAGGGTCACGTTCGAAACGTCCTCCGTTCAGGTCCGCCGCGCGACGACGAAGTCGGCGACCGCTTTGAGGATATCGGCGCGCCCGTCGAAGATCTCCAGGTGCGCCTTGGCCTGGACGGCCAGCATCGCGGCCTGCGAGCGGGCGCGGTCCTGCCCGAGGATGGACACGAAGGTGGATTTTCCGGCCTCCGCGTCGCGACCGACCGACTTGCCGGTCTCCGCTTCCGTCCCCTCGATGTCCAGCAGATCGTCGACGATCTGGAAGGCCAGCCCGAGGTCATGGGCGTAGGCGCGCAGCGCGAGGCGCTGCGGCGGCGGGGCCTTGCCCAGGATGCCGCCGGCCTCGCAGGAGAAGGCGATCATGTCGCCGGTCTTCATGCGCTGGAGCCGCGTCGTCGTGCCGAGGTCGAAGGTCTCATGCTCGGCGATCAGGTCGAGCATCTGGCCGCCGACCATGCCGTGCGGCCCGGCCGCCTTGGCCAGCGCCGCCACGAGCTGGCAGCGCACGTTCGGGTCCTCGTGGGTCGCCGGGTCGGCCAGCACCTCGAAGGCATAGGTCAGCAGCCCGTCGCCGGCCAGGATGGCGGTCGCCTCGTCGAACTTGCGGTGCACGGTCGGCTGGCCGCGGCGCAGGTCGCCGTCGTCCATCGCCGGCAGGTCGTCGTGGACCAGCGAATAGCTGTGGACGAACTCCACCGCCACGGCGACGCGCAGCGCGCAATCCGGATTGACGCCGAACAGGGCGGCGGACTGGCACACCAGGAAAGGGCGCAGCCGCTTGCCGCCGTTCAGGCAGCCGTAACGCATCGCCTCCAGCACACGCGATTCGGGGAGGTCCGTGGTCGGCAGGAGATGCAGGATCGCACGCTCCACATCCGCCGCCATGTCGGCCATGGCTGTCTTGAGGTCGGTCTGCACGTCAGTCGATCCGGGCGGGTTCGGTGCCGAGGGTGCCGTCGGCGGCAACGGTGATGCGGTCGATCTTGGCCTGGGCCTCCCGCAGCTTCGCCTCGCAATGCCGCTTCAGCGCGGTGCCGCGCTCGTAGGAGGAGATCGCGTCGTCGAGCTTGCCGCGCCCGTCTTCGAGCTGGCGCACGATGCGCTCCAGTTCGGACAGCGCGTCCTCGAAGCTGAGGGCGGCGATGTCGGGGGGTATGTTAGCAGCGTCAGCCATGATCCATCCGGCCAATGATCCATACGATGGGGTGCCCGCGATGGGACCGAAACCCGAAATTATGGCTCAGCCCCCAAATGCGCAAGGCCCGCGGCGGGCGTATTCCGCTCCCACCGCAGGCCTAGCCGGAAGAACCAGCCTTAAAAACCGGCCGGAAAGAACCGGAAGGCTCAGCAATACATCAGTTCGCGCACATGCGCCGCGGTGGCCGAGGCCAGGGCGCGCAGATTGTAGCCGCCCTCCAGCACCGACACGATGCGCGCCCCGCAGTGGGTGCGGGCCAGATCACCCAGCTTGCGCGTGGCCCAGGCGAAATCGTCGTCGGTCAGGTGCAGTCCGGCCAGCGGGTCGCGCGAATGGGCGTCGAATCCGGCGGAGATGATCAGCAGGTCCGGTTTGAAGTGGTCGATGGCCGGCAGGATGATGTGGGTCATCGCATGCCGGAACTCCGGCGAGCCGGACATGGCGGCGAGTGGCGCGTTGACGCAGTTGCCGTAGTCGCCCTTCTCTCCCGCGTCGCCCGTGCCCGGATAGAGCGGCGACTGGTGGGTGGAGCAATAGAGCAGGTCCGGGTCGCGCTGAAAGATGTCCTGCGTGCCGTTGCCGTGATGGACGTCGAAATCCATCACCGCCACCCGCTGCAGCCCGTGGGCCGCCCGCGCGTGATAGGCGCCGACCGCGGCGTTGTTGAACAGGCAGAAGCCCATGGCCTTTTCATGCTCGGCATGGTGCCCCGGCGGGCGCACGGCGCAGAAGGCGTTGCGCGAATGGCCCGACGCCACCGCGTCCACCGCAGCGACCACCGCCCCGGCGGCGCGCAGCGCGGCCTCGCCGGAGCCGGGGGACATCACTGTGTCGGCGTCGATGCCGGCGTGCTCCAGCTCCGGCACCAGGGCCAGGATGCGCTCGACATGCTCCCGCGGGTGCGCCCGGGAGAGTTGCTCGAGGGTGGCGAGCGGCGCCTCCTGCCGTTCGAGCATGTAGAATTCTTCGGTTTCAAGCGCCGCCAGCACCGCACGAAGCCGGTCAGCGCATTCCGGATGGCCCAGCCCTGTGTCGTGGTCCAGGCAGGCGGCGTGGGTGAACAGGGTGGTGAACATGCTTTTCTGTCTTTTTCGTTCGTGTTCGAGGCATTTCCCTGCACCCATTCTTCCCGGATCGCTAATGAAAGTACAGGATGATTGCGGGGCTTATCGTCACATCCCCCAACCGCCACCCCCACCCCCTTTGCGCGGCGGACGTGCAAGGCATCCCGTTTCGCGGCTCCGTCAGGCGCAGCGTTCGATCACGAAACGGTAGACGCCCCCTTCCTCCACGCTGGAGGCCAGCCGGTTGCCGGTGGCTTCGCAGAAAGCGGCGAAATCCTTGGGCGCGCTGGGGTCGGTCGCCTCGACGGTCAGCGTCGATCCGGGCGGCACCGTCTTCAGCGCCTTGCGCGCGCGCAGCACCGGCAACGGGCATTGCAGCCCCTTGGCGTCGAGCGTCTGGTCGGCCATCGTTCCTTGCACTCCTTCGGGCACCGCCGCAACGATTCGAGGCGGCGAGTCTAGAACGGTGGCGCCCGCGCCTCAACCCGTTGAACAGTGGTTTCACAGAACGGGGAACATTCTTTCGACTACGGGACATCCACGGGTAGACAGCGCGGTACACTCTTCCATATGATTGAACACGAACGATAAACGGCGGTGCTGCGGCGCAAGGGTTGGGCGCAACGGTTCGCTGTTGCTTGGCGCCGATGGAAACGGTCGTTTCATGAACATTGCCGATCTGCAGAGCAACGCACGGCGGGCCAGCACGCTGCTCAAAGCCATGAGCAACGAGCGCCGCCTGCTCATCCTGTGCTACCTGACCGAGGGTGAGAAGTCGGTCGGCGAGTTGGAGGAACTGGTCGACCTCAGCCAGTCGGCCCTGTCCCAGCATCTGGCCCGCCTGCGCCGCGACAAGCTGGTGCGGACGCGCCGTGCAGCCCAGAACATCTATTACTCGCTGAACGGGCACGAGGCGCAGACCATCATGGCGACGCTCCATGAATTGTTCTGTGCCCCTGTCAGCCGCAAGAAGGACGATGAGTCCCCCGCCTCCGCCGAAGAGCCCAGCGGCGCTTCGGCCTGAACGCGGCTCCCTCTCGGCTCAAGCCTTTTCGATGAAGCGCCGCCCGAACAGAAGAACCGCCAGGGCCAGGACCAGCCAGCCCAGGATGAAGGCGCTGCCCCCGGTCGGGGCCGTCATGGCGAAGGAGAGCGGGCCGCTGGTCGCCGTGGCGTAAAGCGTTCCGCTGAAAAGCACAGTTCCGGCCACGAACAGCCACCCTGACAAGCGCAGCGCCAAGCGCGCCGGGCCATCGGCGGTGCGCAGCAAAGCGACCAGGGCAATCAGGGCCAGGGCGTGCCACATCTGGTATTGCCCGGCCAGCCGGAACAACTCCTGCCCCCGCGGGTCGCCGGCAAGCCCGTGGCTGGCATAAGCGCCGGCCCCCACCGCAACCGCGCCATTCAGGGCCGCGAAGGCCACCCAAAGCCGATCAACCAGTCCCATACGTCCTCTCCACGCTGTCGTACCCGCGTTCCGTCCATCGCGGGCGGCGGGAAAAGTTCGATCTCGTAACCAACTGGCCCACCCTTTGCTTGGCTGGGCAGGCCGGCCATCTCATCCCCTTGGGAAACCGAGAGTCTGCGGCGGTCCGGCGCAAATTGATTTGCAAAATGCCAAAGGCTCGTCGTGAATCACAACATTCTGCACCGACAGCCACAAGACACCCTCCATATCGAACCGACGCCGCGCACGGCGCCGGTTTCCCCCAGCGCGCCGCCATCGCCCCTGGAAGACCGGCTGGTCGCCTGGGCCCTGGCGCGCGGTGGACGCCTGCTGGTGGTTGACGACAGCCCGACCAACCGCCTGCTGACCGCGGCGCTGATGCGCAAGGTCGGCTTCACGGTCGACACTGCGGACGGCGGGGCGGAGGCCGTCGCCTCCGTCGCTGCGGCGGAAGCGCCCTACGACGCCGTGCTGATGGACGTCGCCATGCCCGAGGTGGACGGAATCGCCGCGACCCGGGCCATCCGGACGATGACCGGCCCGCGCGCCGCGGTTCCGATCATCGCGGTCACCGCCCACGGCTTCGCCGAGGACCGCGACCGCTGCGTGTGCGCCGGGATGAACGATTACGTGCCCAAGCCCGTGCGCCGCCCCGAGCTTCTGGCCGCCCTGAAGCGTTGGCTGGAGCCCGGGATGCCCGAGGGCGAGACCGTCAGAAGGACGAGCCCGGCTCCTTGAGGAACTCCGCCTCCTCCGGCGTCGTCTCGCGGCCGAGGACCGCGTTGCGGTGGGGAAACCGCCCGAAGCGCGCGATGACCTTGCGGTGGCGTTCGGCGTAATCCACGACCTCCGGATCGCTGACCCGCTCCCGGAACAGGGTGCAGGACAGCTCCTGGCAGTCCATGTCCTCCTGATGCTCGAACGGCAGATAGAGGAAGATCCGCTCGTCCTCGGTGCATTCCAGGTCGTAGCCCTGCTCCACCACATGGCGGGCCACCGCCAGCGCCTTGCCGTCGGTCGCGAAGGCCCGCGGCGAACCGCGGAAGACGTTGCGCGGCACCTGATCCAGCAGGACGCAGAGCGCCAGACAGCCGTCCACATCCTCCAGCCAATGATCGTACCGCCCCTCCGCCGCCGCCTCGTGATGGGGAAGCAGCGTGTCGCGCACCGTCCGATCGAAACTGTCGGACTGGCGGAACCAGTAGGGCTTCATCGCTTCGTCGAACCAGAAATCCACGATCTCGTCGATCAGCCTGTCGGTCATCTGCACCACCTTCGCCTGGGAATGGGGTTTGCCGGTCAAGAGCCTCGCCCACAAAAGAACAGGGCGCCCGAAGGCGCCCTGTCCAGTCTTCAATCATCCACACCGGGCCGGGACGCGGCTCAGTGTAGGGTGCTCCACAGCTTGCGCTTGGTGGCGTACATCAGGCCGGCCAGCACGATCAGGAACAGGATCACCTTCACGCCCATCTGCTTGCGCGCATCCATGTGCGGCTCGGCGATGAAGGTCAGGAAAGTGCTGATGTCGTGGGCCTGCTGCTGCACCGTCGCCGGGGTGCCGTCGGCGTAGGTCACGCCGTCCGGCATCAGGATGTTGGGCATGCCCACCTGATGGCCCGGGAAGTACTTGTTGTAGTTCATGCCCGGCATCAGGGTCACGCCTTCCGGCGGGTTCTCCTCGAAGCCGGTCAGGAAGGCGTAGAGATAGTCCTCACCGCCGACGCGGGCCTTCGCCATCAGCGACAGGTCCGGCGGCAGGGCGCCGTTGTTGGCGGCGCGGGCGGCGTTGTCGTTGGGGAACGGCGACGGGAAGCGGTCGGCCGGGATGCCCGGACGCATGAACATCTCGCCCGCGTCGTTCGGACCGGCCTGGACCTCATAGCCGGCGGCGATCGCCTTCAGCTCGTCCTCGTTGAAGCCGATGCCGGCGAGCGTGCGGATCGGGACCAGCTTGGCCGAGTGGCAGGTCGCGCAGACTTCCTTGAAGATCTGGAAGCCGCGTTGCGCCGAGGCCTTGTCGATGGTGCCGAAGACGCCGCTGTGCGACCACTCCTGCTTGGGAATGTGCACCGCTTCCGACGCCTGCGCGGCGCCGGCCAGGCCCAGGGCGAAGGCCGCGGAGAGGATGGCAGACTTCAGAGAGCGCATTATGCCTTCTCCATGGGCTTGGCGTGGGCGCCGGCGGCAACGCGGCCACCGCCCTTCAGAACCGGTTCGCAGATGCTGGCGGGGAGCGGCAGAGGACGCTCCAGCTTGCCCAGCAGCGGCAGCAGGATCAGGAAGTGGAAGAAGTAGTAGGCTGTGCCGATGCGGGCGACCAGCAGCCACACGCCTTCCGCGGGCATCGCGCCGGCGTAGCCGAGGACCAGGGCGTCGATGGCGAGGATCCAGAAGAACTGGCGGTAGATCGGACGGAACTTGCAGCTGCGCACCTTGGAGGTGTCGAGCCACGGCAGGGCCGCCAGCACCGCGATGGCGCCGAACATGGCGAGCACGCCGCCCAGCTTGTCCGGGATGGCGCGCAGGATCGCGTAGAACGGCAGGAAGTACCATTCCGGAACGATGTGCGCCGGCGTGACCAGCGGGTTGGCCGGGATGTAGTTGTCCGGGTGGCCGAGGTAATTCGGGGCGAAGAAGACGAAGGCCGCGTAGAAGATCAGGAACACGACGACCGCGAAGCCGTCCTTGACCGTGACGTACGGGTTGAACGGCACGGTGTCCTGCGGGCCCTTGGCGTCGATGCCCAGCGGGTTGTTGGAGCCGGAGACGTGCAGGGCGGCGGTGTGGAGAACGACCAGGCCCAGCAGCACGAACGGCAGCAGGAAATGCAGCGCGAAGAAGCGGTTCAGCGTCGGGTTGTCGACCGAGAAGCCGCCCCACAGCCAGGTCACGATCGGGTCGCCGACCAGCGGGAAGGCCGAGAACAGGTTCGTGATGACGGTGGCGCCCCAGAAGCTCATCTGGCCCCACGGCAGCACGTAGCCCATGAAGGCGGTCGCCATCATGGCCAGCAGGATGAACACGCCGAGGATCCACAGGATCTCGCGCGGCGCCTTGTAGGAGCCGTAGTAGAGACCGCGGAACATGTGGATGTAGACGGCGATGAAGAACATCGACGCGCCGTTGGCGTGGACGTAGCGCAGCAGCCAGCCGTAGTTGACGTCGCGCATGATGCGCTCCACCGACTCGAAGGCGATGTGCGTGTTGGCCGCATACTGCATCGCCAGCACGAGGCCGGTGGCGATCATGATGACCAGCATGATGCCGGCGATGGCACCGAACGCCCACAGATAGTTGACGTTCCGGGGCATCGGATACTGGTTGTACTCATGGTCCAGCATCGTGAAGATCGGCAGGCGGCTGTCGATCCACTTCACAACGGGATTCTTGAACTGGGGGGCGTGAGCCTGAGCCATCTTGGGGTCTCCAGAACCTTAAGGGCCGCTTAGCCGAGCCGGACCGCGGTGTCGCTCGTGAAAGCGTACTGCGGAACGACGAGGTTGGCCGGGGCGGGACCCTTGCGGATGCGCCCTGCGGTGTCGTAGTGCGAGCCGTGGCACGGGCAGAACCAGCCGTCGTAGTCGCCACGCGGATCGGTCGGCTTCTGCCCCAGCGGCACGCAGCCCAAGTGCGTACAGATGCCGACGACGATCAGCCATTCCGGCTTCTTGACGCGGGCGTCGTCGGCGGCCGGGTCGCGCAGCTCGCCGAGGTTGACGGTGCGGGCCTCCTCGATCTCCTTCGCCGTGCGGTGGCGGACGAAGACCGGCTTGCCGCGCCAGGTGACGGTGATCGCCTGGCCTTCCTGGACCGGGGCCAGATCCACGTCGATCGAAGCCAGCGCGAGGGTGTCGGCGGCCGGGTTCATGCTGTCGATGAACGGCCACACGGCCGACGCGACACCAATGGCACCCACGGCCCCGGTGGCGAGGTAGAGAAAATCACGGCGGGAAGCCCCCTCGCCGCCGGGGGCCGCGTGGCCACCCGTCCCGGGCGGATGCGTGGTCTGAGCCATAAGCGTTAATCTCCTCAAGGCATACGCGGCGCGCCGAAGCGCCCTATGACACGTGGACCAGTGTTTATCACGACTTGACGGGCATGTCCGCTCACTGGGTGGGTGGGTGCGCGCCGCGTCGACCGGGGTTGTATCTCCCGGGTATCCGGGGTGCGGTATACAGTCGCGGCAACGCCTTGAAAAGGTTTTGTCATCGGGACAACTTGTCGCGCTTTGCGGTGCACCATTAGACATCGCTGAACCAAAAGGGAATTTCATGCGCCTCGTTCTCTTCGAACCGGACATTCCCCAGAACGCCGGGACTCTGATGCGTCTGGCGGCGGGACTCGGGGTGCCGCTGGACCTGATCGAGCCCTGCGGCTTCGTTCTGGATGACCGCAAGCTGCGCCGGGCCGGGATGGACTACATCGACCAGCTGGCCCTGGTCCGGCACAGCTCCTGGGAGGCCTACCGGGCGCTGCCGCAGGCCGGGCGGCTGGTGCTGCTGACCACCCGAGGCGCCGTTCCCTACACCGACTTCGCTTTCGCCCCGGACGACCGGATCATGGTCGGGCGCGAGAGCGCCGGGGTGCCCGACGACGTGCACGAGGCCGTCGACGCCCGGCTGGTCATCCCCCTGATGCCGCCCGCCCGGTCGCTGAATGTTGCGCTGAGTGCCGCGATGGTGTTGGGTGAAGCCCTGCGGCAGACGGCCGCATTGCCGAGACCCTCGCCCCTCCCCTCGCCCCTGTCTCTTATACACATCTCCGAGCCCACGAGACTATAAC
>NZ_JAUQTX010000024.1:0-40439 GCF_059803775.1 Azospirillum sp. UFLA03-27
GCGTATAATCGTCGGCAGCGTCAGATGTGTATAAGAGACAGGGATGAAGGCGGCGCCGATCATGGCGGCGACGGCGGTCAGCAGGATCGGCTTGAAGCGGATGGCCCCAGCCTCCAGCACCGCCTCGCGCAGCGGGGTCCCGCGCTCCCTCAGATGGCGGATGAAGTCCACCAGCAGGATGGAATTGCGCACGATGATCCCGGCCAACGCGATGAAGCCGATCATCGAGGTGGCCGTGAAGGCCGCTCCGAACAGCCAATGGCCCAGCACGATTCCGATCAGGGTCAGCGGCACCGGCACCAGGATCACCAGCGGCAGCTTGAAGCTCCCGAACTGGGCAACGACCAGCAGATAGATGCCGAGGATCGCCACCCCGAAGGCCGCCCCCATGTCGCGGAAGGTGACATAGGTGATCTCCCACTCGCCGTCCCACAGCAGGACGGGCCGGCTCTGGTCGTCCGGCTGGCCGTGCAGCCGGATCTCCGGCGCGGCGGCCAGCCCGGCGGCGGGCCAATCGACGGCCTTCAGATGCTCCTGCACCGCCAGCATGCCGTAGATTGGCGCCTCGAAGCGCCCGGCCAGATCGGCCATGACCATCTCCGCGAAGCGCCCGTTGTGGCGGAACAGCGTGTGGGAGGCGGGTTCCCGCGTCATCGTCACCAGATCGCCCAGCTCCACCGTGCCGCGCGCCCCCGGAACCGGGGTGGAGAGGAGGCGTTCGGACAGGAACAGGCCGGAGCGCGGCATCTGCACGGCGATCTCAATGGGCGTGCGCCCCGCCCCGCGGTGCGAGTAGCCGACGGGAACGCCGCCGGTCAGCGCGCGCAGCGTGTCGTAGACGGCCTGCTCCTCCACGCCGTGGAACTCCAGGCTTTCGCGATCCAGCGCGAAACGCAGCCGTTCGCCGGGTGGGCGGATGCTGTTCTCCACGTCGACGATGAAGTCCACGCCGCGGAAGGCGCCCTCCACCGCCAGCGCCGCCTTGCGCCGGGTCTCCGCGTCGGGGCCGTAGACCTCCATCAGCAGGGTGGACAGCACGGGCGGGCCGGGCGGCACCTCGACCACCTTCAGCACGGTCCCGGCGGGCAGGGGGAGGGTGGAGAGCCGCGCCCGGATGTCGAGCGCGACCGCGTGGCTGTTGCGGGCCCGCTCGCTCTTGGGGGCGAGATTGACCTGCAGGTCGCCCTGCTCCGGCTGGTCGCGCAGGTAGTAATGCCGGACCAGACCGTTGAAGTTGAAGGGGGATGCGGTCCCGGCATAGGCCTGGACGCTGGCCAGTTCCGGCAGATCGGCGATCTTCCCCGCTGCGGCGAGCAGGGCGCGCTCCGTGTCCTCCGGCGCCGCGCCGCGCGGCAGGTCGAGCACCACCTGAAGCTCCGACTTGTTATCGAAGGGCAGCAGCTTGACCGCCACGTCCTTGGTGTAGAACAGCGCCGTCGAGGCGAGCGTCGCCACCCCGACCGCCAGCAGGAAGATCCAGGCCCGGCGCTTGCTGCGGACCAGCGGGCGCGCGGCGGCGCGGTAGAGGCGCCCGAGCCGCCCGCCGTCCTGCTCGCCGTGTCCGGTCCCGTGCCCGCTTGCCGGAGACTCCCCCGGACGCAGCGCCACCATCAGCCAAGGCGTCAGCACCATGGCGACGAAGAAGCTGAAGACCATGGCCGCCGAGGCGTTGGCCGGGATCGGGCTCATGTAGGGGCCCATCAGGCCGGAGACGAACATCATCGGCAGCAGGGCGGCGATGACCGTCAGAGTGGCGACGATGGTCGGATTGCCGACCTCCGCCACCGCCTCGATGGCGGCCTGGACCTTGCTCCGCCCGTCGCGCATTGACCAGTGGCGGTCGATGTTCTCGACCACCACGATGGCGTCGTCGACCAGGATGCCGATGGAGAAGATCAGGGCGAACAAGCTGACCCGGTTGATGGTGTAGCCCATCAGCCAGGACGCGAACATGGTCAGCAGGATGGTCGTCGGGATGACCACCAGCGTCACCAGCCCTTCCCGCCAGCCGATGGCGAGAACGATCAGCCCGACGATGGTGACGGTGGCGAGCGCCAGATGGAACAGTAGCTCGTTGACCTTCTCGTCGGCCGTCTCGCCGTAGTTGCGGGTGACGGTCAGCGTCAGGTCCTTGGGAAGCCCCTCCGCCTGGATGGCCTGGACGCGCTCCAGCACGCGGTCGGCGATGGTGACGGCATTGGCCCCGGCGCGCTTGGCGATGGCGATGGTGACGGCGGGGGTGCGGACCAGCCCGCCCTTGCCGTCCGGCACCAGATGCCAGGCGCTGCTCTCGCCGGGCCGCGCCCCCGCCACCACGTCGGCCACGTCCTTCACATAGACGGGCCGCCCGTCACGGGTGGTGACCAGAAGCAGCCCGATGTCCGCCGTGCCCTGGAGCGTCTGGCCGGCGACCACCGGCAGGCTGCCGCCCGCGCTGCGCACCGACCCGGCGATGAAGGAGCGGTTGGCGTTCTTCACCTTGTCCACGAGCTGGTTCAGCGTGACGCCGTAGAGCGCCAGCCGCTCCGGGTCGGGCTCCACGCGGATCTGGTCGGGCTGGCCGCCGACGATGAAGCTGCGCCCCACATCCTCCACCTGGACGAGCTGGCCCAGCAGGTCGTCGGCCACGCCGTGCAGGGCATTGTCGGTCCAGCGCCCGGCGGCCTCCGCCCTGGGCGACAGGGTGAGCGTCAGGATGGCGACGTCGTTGATGCCGCGCCCGACGATCAGCGGTTCCGGGATGCCCAGCGGAATGCGGTCCATGCTGGCGCGCACCTTCTCGTGCACGCGCAGGATGGCGTCGTCGGACGGGGTGCCGACGAGGAAGCGCGCGGTGACCACCACGCGGTCGTCCATGGTCTGGCTGTAGGTGTGCTCGACCCCGTCGATGCCCTTGACGATCTCCTCCAGCGGCCGGGTGACCAGCTCCACGGCGTCGCCGACCTTCAGCCCGTCCGCCTGGACGAGGATGTCGACCATGGGGACGCTGATCTGCGGTTCCTCCTCACGCGGCAGCGACAGCAGGGCGATGGCGCCGACCGCCAGCGAGGCGAGCAGCAGCAGCGGGGTCAGGGGCGAGCGGATGAAGGTCCGCGTCAGCACCCCGGAAAGGCCGAGCCTCATGGCGTCCCCCTCACGAGCCCGCCGGGCGGACGATGACGTCGCCGGGCTTCAGGCCGGACAGGATCTCCAGCCCGCCGGGCCGGTCGCCGACCGTGGGAATCTCACCGCCCGCCTGAACCGGGACCTCGGTCCCGTCAGCCAGCCGGACGAAATCGGTGCCGAAGCGGCGCAGCAGCCAATCCGGCGGAATCACCACCGCGTCGCGCGTGCCGGTGGCGACATAGACCCGCACCCGCTCGCCGACGAAGAAGTCGCCCAGGCCGCTGACCGTGGCGTCGGCGACCACCCGACCGCCGGCCATCTCGGGATAGACCTGCCGGACGGCGCCGCGCGCCAGCGCCGTGGCGCCGGGATCGGTGACGGTCACCGGAGCCAGCCCGCGCTGGCCGACCAGCACCGGGTCGCCCTCCTTCAGGAAGCGGGCGTGCCGCTCCGGCAGGCGCAGCCGCAGGATGTAGGTGTCGGTGGCGATGCTGGCGACCGGCTCGCCCGGCATGACCACGGCGCCGGCGATCACCTTGACCTGAAGGATGCGCCCGGCGGCGGGGGCCAGCACCTCTCCCTCCCGCGCCTGTTGGGCGACGACGGAGCGTTCGGCCTCCATGGCGGCGATCTGGGCGCGGGCGACGTCCAGCGCGGCCTGCGCGTCGTCCAGCCGCTGCTGCGTGCCGGTGCCGCTGGCGCGGAGCTGGCGGGCGCGTCCAAGCTCCAGCTCCGCCTGATGCTGCTGCGCCTTCAGCGCCTGGATGCGCGCGTCCAGCGCGGCGAGTTGGAGCGGCAGCTTGGGGTCGTGAACGGTGGCGATGACCTGCCCGACGGTCACCTTGTCGCCCTCCGTCGCCTTCAGGTCGGCCACGGTGCCGCCGATGCGCGTGCGGGCCAGCGTCTCGCGCACGCTTTCCACGGTGGCGAAGACGGCCTTCAGATCCTCCACCGAGCGCGGCTGCACGGTCAGGCTGTCGGGCTCGGCCGCCGTCGCGGACAGGGGAAGGAGGGCCGCCAGCAGGGCGACGGCGAGCAGCGCCTTGCGGACCGGCGTGCGTGGAGGAAGGGAGCGGGGCATGGCGGGCCACTTCGGACGGGAGGAGCGGAACTCAGGGCGTCTTGATCCTATATTTTAGACATTGCTAATTTAGCGTCAACGAATAAAATGCGAAAGCCAGCCGGCAGTCCGTCCGGCCTGAAGGAGACCGCCTCATGAGCATCGACCGCATCGTCATGGCTTTCGCCGGGACCGTGATCCTGCTGAGCCTCGCCTTGTCCCAGCTTCACGGCCCGAACTGGCTGTGGCTGACCGCCTTCGTCGGGGCCAACCTGCTCCAGGCGGCCTTCACCGGCTTCTGTCCGCTGGCGATCGTGCTGAAGCGGATCGGGCTGCGCCCCGGCATGGCCTTCGAGTAGGCGCGGGCCGGGCAAGGCGGGGCATTCGACCAAGACACACAACCGGGCAGCCCAACAGACCCGGATCTTCCGGAGAGGAAACGGATATGGCCCACATCGTCGTACTCGGGGCGGGCATCGGCGGCATACCGATGGCCTACGAGCTGAAGGATCGGACGCGGCCCGGCGACCGGATCACCGTCGTGTCGAACAGCGGCCAGTTCCAGTTCGTGCCGTCCAACCCCTGGGTGGCGGTCGGCTGGCGCAAGCGCGGCGACATCACCGTCGCTCTGGCGGAGCCCTTCGCCCGCAAGGGCATCGCCTTCAACCATTCCGGCTGCCGCGCGCTGCGGCCCCAGGACAACGCGCTGGATCTCGGGGACGGGACCAGCCTCGGCTACGACCAACTCGTCATCGCCACCGGCCCCGAACTGGCCTTCGACGAGATCGAGGGCTTCGGGCCGCAGGCCAACACCGTCTCGATCTGCCACGTCGACCACGCGGAGGCGGCGGCCCAGCGGTGGGAGGCGTTCTGCCGCAACCCCGGCCCGCTGGTCGTCGGGGCGGTTCAGGGGGCGTCCTGCTTCGGTCCGGCCTACGAGTTCGCGATGATCGCCGACGCCGACCTGCGCCGCCGCAGGATCCGCCACAGGGTGCCGATGACCTTCGTCACGTCGGAACCCTACATCGGGCATCTCGGGCTGGGCGGGGTAGGCGACACCAAGGGACTTCTGGAATCGGCGCTGCGCGAGCGCCACATCCAATGGATCGCCAACGCCCGCGTCGACCGCTTCGAGCCCGACACGGTCCACGTCACGGAGGTCGATGCCGACGGCAAGGACAAGGCGCGGCACATGGTGAGCAGCCGCCTGACCATGATGCTCCCCGCCTTCCGCGGCATCGCCCCGTTGCGCGGTGTGGAGGGGCTGGTGAACCCGCGCGGTTTCGTGCTGACCGACCGCCACCAGCGCAACCCGACCTTCCGCAACGTCTTCGGCGTCGGCGTCTGCATCGCCATCCCGCCGGTGGAGAAGACCCCCGTCCCGGTCGGCGTTCCGAAGACCGGCTACATGATCGAGACCATGGTGACCGCCGCCGCCCACAACATCCGCGCCATCCTGGACGGCAGGGAACCGACGGAGGAGGCGACCTGGAACGCGCTCTGCCTCGCCGATTTCGGGGACAGCGGCGTCGCCTTCGTCGCCATGCCGCAGATCCCGCCGCGCAACGTCAACTGGTCGTCGCACGGGCGCTGGGTCCATCTCGCCAAGGTCGGTTTCGAGCGCTACTTCCTGCGCAAGGTGCGCAAGGGCATCGGCGAGCCGGTCTATGAACGCTACGCGCTGAAACTGCTGGGCCTGACGCGCGTGCAGCCGGACGCGCCGGCCACGCTGGACGGGTAAGGAGCCATACGGATTGAAAGTGGCCGGGCGTGGGTGTATGCGGCGCAAGGGAGAAGCCGACGCCCCCGCGACCGCTCCCGTTCACCGGCCCCGTCCGAAGGAAGCCATGCCCCCCACGCTCCGACCGGTCCGCCTGACGCTCGCGCTGGCCGCGATGCTCGCCGCGGTGGCCCCGGCCGGGGCGGCGGAGCCGCCGATCCGCGTCGGCGTGCTGGCCTACCGGGGCGGCGACCACGCCAACGCCGTCTGGGAACCGACCGTCCGCTATCTGGCGGACCGCTTTCCGCAACGCGGGGCGGAGATGGTGCCGCTCGACCTGCCGGGCATGGACGCGGCGGTGGCCGCCGGCGGCGTCGATTTCGTGCTGACCAACACCGGCAACTATGTGGAGCTGGAGGCCCGCCACGGCGTCACCCGCATCGCCACGCTCCATTCCTCCCGCTCCGGCGCGTCGGGGGCGGCGGTGGGCTCGGCGCTGATCGTCCGCGCCGGGCGCGACGACATCCGCAGCCTCGCCGACCTCAAGGGCAAGACCGTGATGGCGGTGGACCCCGACGCCTTCGGCGGCTTCCAGGTCGCCTGGGCGGCGCTGCTGACCGCCGGGGTCGATCCCTACGCCGACCTGAAGGAGCTGCGCTTCTCCGGTTTTCCCGTGGACCGCGTCGCCTTCGCCGTCCGCGACGGCGCGGTGGACGCCGGCGTGCTGCGCGCCTGCGTGCTGGAGGAGCTGGCCCAGGAAGGCCACCTCGACCGCGCGGGTTTCCAGGTCGTCGGCGCCCGGACGGAGCCGGGGTTCGGCTGCGCCCTGTCCACCGGCCTCTATCCCGACTGGCCGCTCGCCCGGCTGGCCAACACGCCGGAGGATCTGGCGAAGGCGGTGGTGGTCGCTCTGTTCCAGATGCCCGACGGCCATCCGGCGGCGCTGGCCGGCGGCTACGAGGGCTGGACGGTGCCGATGGACTACCAGCCGGTCCATGGCCTGTTCCGCAGCCTGCGCATCGGTCCCTACGAGCATCTGCGCGACGTCACCCTGCTCGACCTCGCGCGCGAACACTGGCACTGGCTGGCGCTGGCGGCGCTGGCCCTGTTGTGGTGGGCGGTCCATTCGCTGCGGGTGGAGCATCTCATCAAGGTGCGCACCGCCGAGCTGCGCGCGGCCAACCGCGAGCTGCGCCGCGAGATGGCCGAGCGCCATCGCGCCGAGGAAACCGCCCGCGAGCGGCAGAAGGAGATGGACCACGTCGCCCGCCTCTCCATCCTCGGCGAGATGGCCAGCAACATCGCTCATGAGCTGAACCAGCCGCTGGGCGCCATCGCCAACTACGCGCGCGGCTGCACGCGGCGGCTGGAGGCCGGGGTGGGCAGCCCCGCGGAGTTCGCCGAGGCCTCCCGCGCCATCGCCACCCAGGCCGACCGCGCCGGGCAGATCATCGCCCGCATCCGCGACTTTGTGCGCAAGCGCGCCGTCCAGTTGGAGCCGGCCGACGTCAACGGCGCGGTGGAGGCGGCGTTGCAGCTTTGCGAGGGGCGGGCGCGCAGCGGCAACATCCCGGTCACCCGCGCACTGGCCCCCGGCCTGCCGCCGGTCCTGGCCGACCGGGTGCAGATCGAGCAGGTCGTCCTGAACCTTGTCAAGAACGCGCTGGATGCGATGGATGGTCTGGCGGACGGCGAGGCGGGGGAGGGACGCGGCGTCACCGTGCGCACCGGGCTGGACGTGGAGGGGCGGGTGGAGATCGCCGTGTCCGACCGCGGGCATGGCCTGTCGGAGGACGCGCGGGCGCGCCTGTTCGATCCCTTCTTCACCACCAAGCCGGGCGGCATGGGGCTGGGCCTGTCGATCTGCCGAACCATCGTGGAAAGCCATGGCGGCCATCTCTGGGCCACGGACAATCCGGGCGGGGGCGCCGTGGTGCGCCTCGTCCTGCCCGCAGCGGAGGAGAAGGTCGATGCAGGCTGACGCGGCCCGCACCGTTTACGTGGTGGACGACGATCCGGCGATGCGCCACTCGCTGGGCTGGCTGATCGGCTCGCTGGGCGTGGCGGTGGAGTCCTTCGGTTCCGGCGAGGAGTTCCTGCGCGCCGTCCGCGCCGACCGGCCCGGCTGCCTCGTCACCGACGTGCGCATGCCGGGGATGAGCGGGCTGGAGTTGCAGGACACGCTGGCCCGCGCCGGGTCGGTCCTGGCCGTCGTGGTCATCACCGGCCACGGCGACGTGCCGATGGCCGCCCGCGCCTTCCGCGCCGGGGCGGTGGACTTCATCGAGAAGCCCTTCAACGACCAGCTCCTCCTCGACCGGGTTCACGAGGCGCTGGAGACGTCCCGTCGGGCGTGGGAGGCGCAGGCGCGCAAGGCCCATGTCCGCGCCCTGCTGGCCCGCCTGACCCCGCGGGAGCGGCAGGTCGCCGATCTGGTGGTGCAGGGCAAGCCGAACAAGGTCATCGCGGCGGAGATCAACCTCAGCCTGAAGACGGTGGAGGTCCATCGCCACAACGTCATGGATAAGCTGGAGGTCGCCTCCGTCTCCGACCTGACCCGGCTGCTTCTGGAAGCGGAATAAGGGTCAGACGGCCGCCATCGCCTGCCGCACCCAGCCGAGCAGGGCGGGCAGCGGCATCGCCCCGGCGGTGCGCGCCACCTCGCGCCCATGGTGGACCAGGACGAGGGTCGGAATGCTGCGCACGCCGAAGCGGGCGGCGAGATCGGGGGCAGCCTCGGTGTCGACCTTGGCGAGCCGGACGTGGGGCTCCAACTTGCCGGCGGCCTGTTCGAAGACCGGCGCCATCATCCGGCACGGCCCGCACCACTCCGCCCAGAAGTCGATGAGCAATGGCAGGTCGCTGCGCTCGGCCTGGGCGGTGAAGCGGGCGGCGGTCAGCGCGATGGGTTTGCCCTGGAACAGAGGCTGGCCGCAGCGGCCGCATTTGCCGGCGCCGGGCTGGTCCAGGCGTGCGCGCGGTAGGCGGTTCAGGGTGTCGCAGCTTGGGCAGGCGACGTGCAGAAGGTCGGACATGGCGCGGCTTCCCTCCAGGACGGGCGTCTTTATCAGCGTGATCTAATGCAGCGTCCGTGAAGCGCAAGAGGCCGCCGGCGCGGGACAGGGCTGCGGTCGGCGCCCCTTTTCATTGTGGGGTCAAGCGAGTGGCACGACCCTGCGATGTGCGCCTTCGGCATTGCGGTTGGCGGGGCGCTGTTCCTAGAATGCCGGCCCGTGGCCCTTCCCTCTCCGGGAGCGGCCAAGCCCTTCCGCAGAACCGCGATTCCGAATGAAGCCTTCCTTTTCGTCCGCCTCCGCCGCCGGCTGTTCCTCCGTGGACGATTCCGGTTCCGCCCTGGCGCGCGCGCGGGCTCTGACGATGGGGTGGGGGCCTGGAGCACGGGGATTGTCCGCGCTGTCCGCCACCACGGTCCCGGCGCCGTATCGGGCGCTGCTCGACCACGACCGCGGCATGACTGCCGTCCTGTCGGAGCGGTGGGGCGAGCCGGTGGGCGTGCGGGTGCTGCGCCAGCGGACGGAGCCGGACGGGACGGCGCTGCAGCGCGACATCGTGCTGACCGTCGGGCCGGATGCGCTGCCGGTGGAACTGGCGAGCATCCGCATCGCGCTCGGCGGCTTTCCCGCGGCCTTCGCCGAACAGCTTCGCGAGGGGACGGAACCCTTCGGGCGTCTGCTGGCGCGGAACGGAATCGCCTTCTCGGTGCAGGTGCTGGGTCTGTTGACCGCCCCAGCCGCCGACGTCTGGGCTGCGGAGGGGCGCGTGTCCAGTGGCGCCACGCTGTACGGGCGCCTCGGGCGGCTGGTGCGGGCGGACGGCTGGACCATCGCGGAAACGGTGGAACTGCTTCCCCGCGCCTGAGGCCCGATGTCGGACAGCGTGCCATCCGGCGGAGCATCTGCTAAACCTGCGAAACCGTTCACGTCCTCCGCATCGGTGACCATGACCGCTCCGCATCTCCCCTATCTGTCGCAGTTCTCGCTGGAAGGCCGGGTGGCGCTGGTCACCGGGTCCGGGCGCGGGCTGGGTCTGGAAATCGCCCGCGCCATGGCTGGGTCCGGCGCCCATGTGCTGCTGAACGGGCGTGACGCCGCGCGGCTGGAACCGCAGGCCGAGGCCATCGCCGCGGCGGGCGGACGGGCCTCGGTGCTGGCCTTCGACGTGGCCGACCGGGACGCGGTGCGGGACGCCTTCGCGCGGATCGGGCAGGATCACGGGCGGCTGGACGTGCTGGTCCAGAATGTCGGGCAGCGCAACCGCAAGCCGCTGACCGACTTCGCGGATGAGGAAATCAGCGAGCTGCTCAACGTCGATCTGGCCGCTGGCCTGATCCTGGCGCGGGAGGCGGCGCGGCTGATGCTGCCCCAGGGCTTCGGACGGCTGATCACGGTGACATCCATCTCCGGGCAGATCGCCCGTGCCAACGACGCGGTCTATGCCGCCGCCAAGGCCGGGCTGGCCGGCATGGTGCGGGCGCTCGCCGCCGAGTACGGTGCGAAGGGCCTGACCAGCAACGCCATCGCGCCGGGCTTCTTCGCGACGGAGACCAACGCCGGCATCATCGGCAATCCGGCCCTGTCCGCCTATTTCGAGGGACGCACCCCGATCGGCCGCTGGGGCCGCCCGGAGGAGATCGCCGGGGCCGCGGTGTTCCTGGCCTCGCCCGCCGCGTCCTACGTCAATGGGCATGTGTTGGTGGTGGACGGCGGCGCCACCATTCTCATGTGAAGGCCGGTCTTACAGGAAGCAGCACCGCCATGCTGGCGATCCCCTTGTCATGCGCCGATCCGGCGGAGGCCTTCCGCGCCCTGTCCGGACAGCCCTGGTCGATGCTGCTCGACAGCGCCGCCGCGCACCCGGCCCATGGCCGCTACAGCTACATTGCCGCGGAGCCCTTCCGCACCCTGGAGTCGCTGGACGGGCGGGCGCATCTTGATGGCCAACCGGTGGACGGCGACCCCTTCTCCGTGCTGGCGGAGGAGCTGGCGCGCCACGCCCGGCCGGAGGGGCCGCCGGGACCGGCGCCCTTCTGCGGCGGGGCGGTCGGCTTCATCGGCTACGAGGCGGGGCTGCGGCTGGAGCGCATCCGCCCGCGCCACGCCAACCCCGGCGGCCAGCCCGAGATGGCCTTCGGCTTCTACGATGCGGTGGCCGCTTTCGACCATGCGGAGCGCCGCGCCTGGGTGATCGCCGCCCGTCCGGAGGCCGAGGACCGCGCCCGCGCCCTGGCCACCCGGCTGGAGGGCGGCGGAGCGTCCCCCCTCGGCCCCGTCCCAGCCGCCCCCTGGCGGAGCGAGCTGGAGCGCGACGACTATCTGGCGCGGGTGGAGCGGGTGCTGGAGTACATCCGGGCCGGCGACATCTATCAGGCCAACTTCACGCAGCGCTTCCTGGCCGAGCGGCGCGACGGGCTGGACAGCTACGCGCTGTACCGGCGGCTGCGCGCGATCAGCCCGGCGCCCTTCGCCGCCTATCTCGACTGCGGCCCGCGCCTGTGCATCGCCAGCGCCTCGCCGGAGCGCTTCATCCGATTGAGCGCTGCGGGGGAGGTGGAGACGCGCCCGATCAAGGGCACCCGCCCGCGCTACGCCGATCCCGCCGTGGACGCCGCCGCCGCCGCGGAACTGGTGGCCAGCGTCAAGGACCGGGCGGAAAACCTGATGATCACCGACCTGCTGCGCAACGACCTCGGTCGGGTGTCGCGGGTGGGCAGCGTCCGGGTGCCGACGCTCTACGGGCTGGAGAGCTTCGCCAGCGTGCATCACCTCGTCTCGGTCGTCACGGCGCGGCTGCGGCCCGGCCTGGGGGCGGTGGACCTGCTGCGGGCGGCGCTGCCCGGCGGCTCGATCACCGGGGCGCCCAAGATCCGCGCCATGCAGATCATCGACGAGCTGGAGGTGGCGCGGCGCGGCGCCTACTGCGGGTCCGTCGCCTGGCTCGGCTTCGACGGCGCGATGGACAGCAGCATCGTCATCCGCACCCTGTCGGTCACGCCGGATACGGTGTTCGCCCAGGCCGGCGGCGGCATCGTCGCCGATTCTGACCCGGCGGACGAGCATGAGGAGATGATGGTCAAGATCCGCGCCCAACTCCGCGCGCTGGGGGAGACCCAGGGATGAGTCCGGCCATGAACGTCGTCTGGCTGAACGGGCGCCTGCTGTCGGCGGAAGAGGCGCGGATCGACCCGGCAGACCGCGGCTTCACGCTGGGTGACGGGCTGTTCGAGACGATCCGGGTGGCCGGCGGCACCGCCCGCCATCTCGACCGGCATCTTGCCCGGCTGGCGGACAGCGCGGCGCTGCTCGGCCTGCCGCTCCCCCAAGGCGCGGCAACGCTGACGACCGCGGCCGAAGCGCTGATCGCGGCGCAGGGTTGCGTTGAGGGTGTGCTGCGGATCACGCTGACGCGGGGGACCGGAGCGCGCGGCGTGCTGCCGCCGGCGGACGCCGTGCCGACGCTGCTGATGACGCTGGCGCCCGCGCCACCGCCCGTCGGCGCGGTGGAGGCGGTCATCACCCTCTGCACCCGGCGCAATGAGCATTCGCCGCTGTCGCGCGTGAAGTCGCTGAATTACCTGGACTCCATCCTCGCCCGGCAGGAGGCGGCGACGCGCGGCGCGGGGGAGGCGCTCCTGCTCAACAGCGCGGGCCGTCTGGCCGAGTCCAGCGTGGCGAATCTGTTCATCGTCCGGGATGGGCGCCCGCTGACCCCGCCAGTCGTCGAGGGCGCGCTGCCGGGCATCCGCCGCGCGCTGATCCTGCAACGGGGCGATGCGGGGGAGGCGCCGCTTTCCGTCGCCGACCTGCTGGGGGCTGAGGAAGCCTTCCTGACCAACAGCCTGGGTCTGCGCCCGCTGCTGCGCGTCGACGGGCAGGCCATCGGCGCCGGAAGGGTGGGGCCGGTGACGGCGGCCCTGCTGAAGGACATCGCGGCGGAATAGAGAGCCCGGTCACGGACGAAGGTAGGACCAGCCCTCTTCCTGAAGCTGCATCAGGCGGACGACTCCGGAGGGCACCAGCTTGGCTTCCGGCACCATGGGGACCTCGCCCTGCTCGACGCGGATCATGCCGTTGCGGGTGTTCTCGCAGGCGGAATAGGTCAGGGTCGGCAGGCTGCCCTTCAGCAACGCCAGCCGGTCCTTCACGGGTGAGCGGTCAGCGCGCAGCATGTGCAGGCCGGGGCCGAAGGTGACCAGCTCGACCTCCACCGTCTCACCGATGTTCTTGTAATATTCGATGATGTTCTTGACGTTGTTCAGCGCCATGTTCATCAGCGCCGGGTCGTTGCTGCTGACCTGGATGGCGACACGGTGAACGCCGGGCTGGTCCGCCGCGGCCTTCCGCCCCGCCATGGCCGCGGTCATCCCGGCGAATCCGGCCAGAGCCAGCGCCGCCCGGCGCGTGGAGCGCATTGCCATGTCATCCTCCCTTCCGCTGTGGGGGCATCCGCTGTCCTAGCACAATGACCCCGGACGCCGCTTGTTCCCGAAGGGAGAGGCGCCGCAACGGAAGGGGGAGGGCGTCAGCGGCGCAGGGCGTGTTTGGCGGCCTGAACCATCATCATCTCCCCCACATTTTCGGGCGTCACCAGACCGACCAGCCGGCCGCTGCCGTCATCGACGCCGACGGCGGGCAGGCTCTTCTCCTGCATCAGGCGCAGCGCCTCCTCCAGCTTGCCGTGCCGGTGGATTACCGGGATATCGGGGCGCATCACCTCCAGCACCGGCGTGTCCGGGCCGCGGTCGCGCAGGGCGCGGATCAGGTCGTCGCGGGTCAGCACGCCGCGCAGCTTGCCAGCCCCATCCACCACGGGAAACTCGTGCTGGGTCGTCCGGATCAGGCATTGCACCGCGTCCTCCAGCACGCCGGAGGGCGGCAGCGTTTCGAAGCGGGTGACCATGGCGTCCGACACGACCACGCCATGGGTGATCTCGCGCATCTGCACCGCGTGCGCCTCCGACGAGGCGCCCAGATAGACGAACAGCGCGATGAACAGCAGCATCGGGTTGCCGAACAGCCCGAGCAGCCCCAGCCCGATGGCCACCGCCTGCCCGACCGAGGCCGCCACCTGGGTGCCGCGGACATAGCCCATGCGACTCGCCAGCACCGCCCGCAGCACGCGCCCGCCGTCCATCGGGAAGGCCGGAATCAGGTTGAACAGCGCCAGGAACAGGTTCACCACGGCCAATCGGGACAGCACGTCGATGCCGGCGTTCCGCACCTCCGCCGCCTCCGCCGGCACGAAGCCGCCGAGTGCGGCATAGAGCAGCGCCGCGATCACCAGATTGACCGCCGGCCCGGCCAGCGCCACCACCAGCTCCTGCGAGGGCTTTTCCGGCAACCGCTCCAGACGGGCCACCCCGCCGATGGGCAGCAGGGTGATGTCCGGTGTGCGGACGCCGTAGCGCCGGGCGGCGAAGACGTGCCCGAACTCGTGCAGCAGCACGCAGAGGAACAGCAGCGAGAGGAAGACCACCCCCTCCAGCGCCGCCGGCCAGCCGCCCTGCGCGTGGTAGGCGGCGCCGATCCACAAAAGGAACAGGAAGAAGGTGATGTGGATGCGGATCACCGTGCCCTTCACGGTGCCGATGGGGATCGACCAGCTCATCCCGACCTCGCCTCGCGCTGTGACCGATGTGGGTGTGATCCTTATGTGGTGATCCAAGGGGCGTGGCGTCACGCTGCGCTTGGGGAGGGGCGAACGGGCTGAACAACGCCGGTCCGTGCCGTGGGTCGGCGCCCGCTCAAACCAAATGGGGCAATTCCTGCTGCGACTATCGACGAGAAGGAATTTTGTCAAATCTCTTATCGCCAAATTCTTACTGATTAATCAAATTTATGCTACTTTTAAGAGCATTCAGTGCGATGTGCGGAGGCTTTCGGTGAATTTTTTTGACAGCTTTGCCGGTTCGTATTTCAAGACGGGCGTTACCGGACAGCGGATCTATTATCCATTTGGGATATTCGGTCGCGGCCGCATTTTATCAGAAGAAGCCGAAGAGAGGAGATTGAGAACCATAATAAAATTTGCCTTTATTGCTTCCGTGGCAATGTATGCGGTTTTGTTCTCAGCAAGCTTGTCCTTCTGGGTAAAGATGCCCGCATTGTGCGGGGTGGTGGTGGCGCAATATGCCTCCCACTACATGCCCGTGCGGACCCACCGCGTATCAAAGGAACGAATGTCTCTGGTGGAATCGTGGCTGATATCCGCCCGGGGCATCGGAAAGCGCACTCTGTGGGTGTTTTTCGTTCTCAGCGTTCTGATGACGTTGGTCTGCGCGTTTGTCACGTTCGTTGGTAAGGGAGGCATCTGGGACAGGCTTACAATGCTTCTTGGAGTGGCATTCTTTGGAGCGTGCAGCCTTGTCCACCTATGGATGATCCGTCAAATCGACCGAAAAGACCGCCGACCATAACACCCGTCTCCGGACAGCCGCCGCGCTCGCGTGTGAAAGGGAGCGGCTCACCGAAAGCGGGACCGGCCAAGCGGGAATGCGAACCCCCGCCTTGGAACGCCGTCACATCCGGCCCGCGCCGTGGATGTCTCCCGCGCTACACCGCTTTCAGATGGCGGACCGGGCGGCCGGGGGACAGGGCCTCCGCCGCACGGACGATGGCCTGGGCGTCGATGCCGTGATGGCGGTAGAGATCGGCGATGGTTCCGGTCTGGCCGAAATGCTCCACTCCCAGCGCCCGTGTGCGGTGACCAAGGACCGAGCCCAACCAGCCCAGCCCCGCCGGATGCCCGTCCTGCACCGTCACCAGCGCGCAATGGGACGGCACGCCTTCCAGCAGGCGTTCGACATGGGAGCGCGCGTGGGGCTTGCCGCGCTCGCGCGCTCGTTGCGCCGCGCTCCAGCCGGCGTGCAGACGGTCGGCGGAGGTGACGGCCAGCAGCCCGACGTCGCGGCGGTCCTCGCCGAGCATGCCCACCGCCTCGATGGCCTCCGGCGCCACCACGCCGCTGTAGGCGACGACCACCTGGGCGTTCGGGCCGGGGCGGCGCAGCCAGTAGGCGCCTTGGACGATGCCGCTCTCCAGCTCCTCGTCCATCGTCCGGACCGGCTGCTCCAGCACGCGCGAGGACAGGCGCAGATAGACCGAACCGCCGGTCTCGTCGCGCAGCCAGTTCCGCTCGTCCGGCTCGCCTTCGCCCTCCCGCTGCATGTAGTCGAAGGCCCAGCGCATGGTGACGGCCAGCTCGTCGGCGAAGGCCGGCTCGAAACAAGCCAGCCCGTCCTGGGCCATGCCGACCAGCGGCGTGGCGATGGACTGGTGCGCCCCGCCCTCCGGGGCCAGCGTCACTCCGGACGGCGTGGCCACCAGCAGGAACCGTGCGTCCTGATAGCAGGCGTAGTTCATCTGGTCCGCCGCCCGCATCACGAAGGGGTCATAGACGGTGCCGATGGGCAGCAGCCGCTCCCCGAACAGCGAATGCGACAGGCCCAGCGCCGACAGCAGGATGAACAGGTTGGACTCGGCGATGCCCAGCTCGAAATGCTGGCCGTCGGGGGAGAAGTCCCAGGTGTAGGTGGACGGGATGCGCTCCTTCTTGAACAGGTCGGCCAGCGCGCTCTTGGCGAACAGGCCGCGGCGGTTCACCCAGGCGCCGAGGTTGGTGGACACCGTCACGTCCGGCGCGGTCGTCACGATGCGCTCCGCCAACTCCGTCTTTTCGCGCCCCAACTCGTTCAGGATCAGGCCGAAGGCCGCCTGGGTGGATAGCGCCTTCTGCGCCGGGGCGGCCAGGGCCGCCGGCACCGGGACCGCCGCCGCACCATGGCGCCGCCGCCCTTTGGCCGCGAAGGGCACCCGCTTCAGGAAGGCGTCCAACTCCGCCGCCGGCCGGCTCAGCCCTTCGAAGCGGTCCCACTCATGGCCCGGACGGACGGCGTTGGCGGCGCGGAACGCCTCCATCTGCGCCGGGGTCATCAGGCCGGAATGATTGTCCTTGTGCCCGGCCAGCGGCAGCCCGGCGCCCTTGATGGTGTAGGCGATGAAGCAGACGGGCCGGTCGTGCGTGCGCGCCTGGGCGAAGGCGTCGAGCAGTGAGGGCAGGTCGTGGCCGCCGAGATTGCCCATCAGAAGGGCCAGCTCCTCGTCGTTGCGGCGCTCGATCAGGCGGGTGACCGGCCCCTGGTCGCCCAGATCGTCGAGCAGCCGTTTCCGCCACGCCGCTCCACCCTGGTAGGTCAGTGCGGAATAGAGTTGGTTCGGGCACCGGTCGATCCAGTCGCGCAGGCGCTGACCACCCTCCTCCTGGAAGGCCGCCTGCATCAGCGCGCCGTATTTCAGGATCACCACGTCCCAGCCGAAGGCGCGGAAGATGTTCTCCAGCCGCTCCCACAGACCTTCGCGGATCACCGCGTCCAGGCTCTGGCGGTTGTAGTCGACGATCCACCAAGTGTTGCGCAGACCGTGCTTCCAGCCTTCCTGAAGGGCTTCGAAGATGTTGCCCTCATCCATCTCGGCGTCGCCGACCAGCGACACCATGCGCCCCTCGGCTAGGTCCTTCGCCCAGCCCTTGGCCTTCACATAGTCCTGCACCAGCGAGGCGAAGAGCGTCTGCGCCACCCCCAGCCCGACCGAGCCGGTGGAGAAGTCCACGTCGTCCACGTCCTTGGTCCGCGACGGGTAGGATTGGGCGCCCTTGAAGCCGCGGAAATTCTCCAGATTCCCGCGCGTCTGGTTGCCCAGCAGATACTGGATGGCGTGGAAGATCGGGCTGGCGTGCGGCTTCACCGCCACCCGGTCCTCCGGGTGCAGGGCCTGGAAATAGAGCGCCGTCATGATCGTCGCCAGCGAGGCCGAGGACGCCTGATGCCCGCCGATCTTCAACCCGTCCTGGTTGGGGCGGACATGGTTGGCGTTGTGGATCGTCCAGGACGCGAGCCAGAGAACCTTGCGCTCCAGCTCGCGCAGGCAGGCGAGGTCGGCGTGGTTCGGAACGGTCGCATCCATGTCTGTTCCCCTCTTGACGGAGCGGCGGTCGATGATCGGTGAAGCCTATCATTTGTGCCGCGGCAGGAGTTTGCAAAGTGGCGCCGGAAACGCCGCTGGTTTAGCATTAGATTGCGCAAAACGGCTGATGGCAGCATGAAATGCCAAAAATCAAACTCGATCGCATCGACTGGAAGATCCTGGCCCTGCTCCAGCAGGACGGGCGGATGCCCAACAACGAGCTGGCGGAGCGCGTCGGCCTGTCGCCGTCACCCTGCCTGCGTCGGGTCAAGGCGCTGGAGGAGGCGGGCGTCATCACCCGCCACGTCGCGCTGGTCGATCCCGCCGCGGTCGATCTGCCGGTGAACGTCTTCGTCAGCGTCAGTCTGGAGCGGCAGGTGGAGGAGCGGATCGACGCCTTCGAGGCCGCCGTGATGGCGCTGCCGGAGGTGATGGAATGCTATCTGATGACCGGCGACGCCGATTACCTGCTGCGCGTGGTGGTCCCCGATCTCGCCAGCTACGAGCGCTTTCTCAAGGAGCATCTGACACGGATTTCCGGGGTCGCCAACATCCGGTCCAGCTTCGCCCTGAAGCAGGTGCGCTACCGCACGGCCTTGCCGCTGGGTCATCTGGCGGAATGAGCGGAGCGACCGCATATCGATGGAAATCGAAGCACTCGCATCGAGAATATTGATTAGATCTCTAAGTATTTTCTCTTTTATTGTTGAGCTTTCAAAATGAATGTATCATTTTTTCAATTCAAGGGCGCGGCTTGATGGGGGAAGGATGTCGAACGTTTCCTTGACCAGTGCGATCTCTTCAGTCTCGATACATCCGACGATACCGTCCGCCAAGCCGCCGGTGGGCCGGGCCAGGGAGGACGAAGCCGGCACCGGCAGCGGGAAGGCCGACCAAGTGGCTTTGAGTCCGTTGGCGTCGGCCTTGGAAGGCGACGCGCTGTCGTTGTTCAGCAATTTATCCGGCAATGACCGAAGCACCTTGGGTCTCTTCGTTTCATCCGGCCAAATGTCGTCCGATGAAATGAACGATGCGCTTTCGGGGAAACTGAAGGAATCCCGCAGCCAGACCTTCTGGAAGAGCGCCGTCGAAGCGGGTGTCGGACAGGAAACCAAAAACCAGAAGAAAATCAGATTGCTTTCGGAAAGCATCGAAGCACGGCTGTCCGCCATCGATAAAATAGCAAGTTCGGCGTCACGCCTGGATCAGGCCGTGGCGATCACGAGCGAACTGCGACGCTCAATGTGGGAACGCAGCTCACTGATGAGTCGAGCGGACGAAGGCGCGACCACCGTGAAGTTGACGGCGGAATTTGCCTTGAACAAGATGGCGCGGACCGACTCGGAACGCGCGGCGGGGGACAAGCTCAGCGCTCTGGGCTTCAAGTCCGAGAGCTTCGATCAGTTGTTGAAGGACACGGCGGTCAAGGACATCGCCGCCATGTGAGCGATGCCCCGCTGTGACAACCGGCGCCTGCCGGCCGTATTCCCGCTGCCAACGCGTTCGGCATCCCGTCGTCCGGAACGCCCATGACGTTCGCAATGGAAGACCTGGGCCGCGTTTTGCCATAAAGAGTATTGGAACAGGGGCGTGCGGCGAATTTACCCGCTGACAGACCCCGATCAACAGGCAAAGGCATCGGGAAGCAGGACGGGATGATGGACTGGGACAAGTTGCGGGTGTTCCATGCTGTGGCCGAGGCCGGCAGCTTCACCCACGCCGGCGAGGCCCTCAACCTCAGCCAATCGGCGGTCAGCCGGCAGATCAGCGCGCTGGAGGACAGCCTCGGCGTTCCGCTGTTCCACCGGCACGCCCGCGGGCTGATCCTGACCGAGCAGGGCGAGTTGCTGAATCACGCGGCGCGCGACATCTTCGCGAAGCTGTCGATGACCCAGGCGATGCTGAGCGAGAGCAAGGACGCCGCCAAGGGGCCGTTGAAGGTGACGGCCACGGCGGCCTTCGGTTCGACATGGCTGACCCCGCGCATCGGAGAATTCCTGGCGCTCTACCCGGACATCCAGCTCACCCTGCTGATCACCGACACGGAGTTGGATCTGGGCATGCGCGAGGCCGACGTGGCGATCCGCGTCAGCCCACCGCGCCAGCCCGACCTGATCCAGCGTCATCTGATGACCTTCCGCTCTCACCTCTACGCGCACCGCCGCTACCTGGACCGGAAGGGAGAGCCGCAGACGGTGGCCGATCTCGCCTCGCACGACTTGGTGACCTATCCGCAGGAACTGCGCCCGCCCTTCGCCAACACCCACTGGCTGCGCGATCTGGTGACCGATCCGGTGGCCCGCGACCGGACGGTTCTTCAGGTTAACAACCTGTACGCGATCTTCCGCGCCGTGGAGAGTGGGCTGGGCGTCGGCTCGCTGCCCGATTATCTGGTGACCGGCCTGGACGATGTTGTTCGGGTGCTGCCGGATCAGTCCGGGTCGAAGGTGGACGCCTTCTTCGTTTATCCGGAGGAGTTGCGCCATTCCAAGCGCATCGCGGTCTTCCGCGACTTCCTGGTCAAAAAGGTTGCGGAAAGCCAATTCTAATTCCCGCTCAGCGGGTTGGCCAACAAGGGGCGCGGCGCCGGACAGGGCCGTGCCCCTTTGTTCTTTCGCCCATTCGGCTTTGGCCGGCGGCGGGGCGAACCCCGTTTTCGTGTTGGGCCGATGCAAGCACCGCGCGCTTCGAAGACGAACCGCGCAATCCGCATCCGGCGTTCAAGCGGATTCGGCGATCGGTTCGGCCGGAGTGGAATCGCTGTCGAACAGGTCGGGGAAGCGCCGGGCCAGATCGGGCAGGGAGTTCAGAATCTCGCGCAGATGCACGCGCATGGCAGCCTCGGCGGCGTCGGGGCAGCGCGCCCGGATGCCCTCGACGATCTGCTCGTGCTGGGCGATCAGCCGGTCCAGCGGAGTCGCCTGGGGCAGGCTGAGGTAGCGCACGCGGTCCATCTGGGCCTTGGTTTCCTCCACCACCCGCCAAGCGTATTCGCAGTCGACCCCCAGCGCGATGGTGCGGTGGAAGGCTTCGTCCAGATCCAGGAAGGCCGCTGGGTTGGTGCTCGTGGCGGCGTCGCGCTGCGCCTTCAGGTTGGCCTCCAGCTCCGCGACGGCGCGGGCCGGCAACCCCTCGCCGGCCTTGCGGGCCACGGCCAGTTCCACCGCCTCGCGGACGAAGCGGGCGTCCATCACCTGCTTGGCCGAGATCTTGACGACGAAGGTGCCGCGCTGCGGGCGGATGACCACCAGTCCGGACTCGCTCAGCTTGATGAAGGCCTCGCGCACCGGCTGGCGGCTGACGCCCAACTGCCCCGCAACCTCCTGCTCGGACAGCGGCTGGCCGGGCTGAAACTGCATCGTCACGATGGCGTGGCGCAATTCCCGAAAGACGCGGCGCGCCACGGGCTCGGTCGAATCCGGCTCGATCCTCCTCAACATGCTCCCCCCAATCCCTTCTTTTTTCCGTCCGCCCCGCCGGTGCCCGCCCGGACGATCCTGTACAGCGGATTCATCCTGCACCGTTCGCAAGCCCATGGACAACACCATTCTTGTATACTACCATACCAGTCGCGTATCGAACAATCGCCTCCGTGCAAGAGGCGTTGTCCTCAAAGGGAGGAAACATGAGCATCATCACTCGTACTTGGCGCGTCGCCGCTCTCGGCTTTGCGCTGGCCACCGTCGCCGGCGGCGCGCTGGCCGCCGATTACACGCTCAGCGTCAACACGGCGCTGGCCCAGCAGGACCCGCTCTACAAGGGGCTGGAGGAGTTCAAGAAGAACGTCGAGGCGCGGTCCGGCGGCAAGATGGCCGTCCGCCTGTTCCCCGGCTCGCAGCTCGGCAAGGACGAGGACGTGCTGGAGCAGGCCCGCGCCGGGGCCGGAGTCGCGGTCGTCGTGGACGGCGGGCGTCTCGCCGTCTTCGTGAAGGAGTTCGGCGTTCTGGGCGGCCCGTACCTCGCCCAGGGGTACGACGGCATCCGCAAGGTCGTCACCTCGCCGATGTTCGACCAATGGTCGGACAAGCTGCGCAAGGCGTCGGGCCATCAGGTGCTGTCCTTCAACTGGTGGCAGGGCGAGCGGCACCTGCTGACCAACAAGTCGGTGAAGGGTCCGGAAGACCTCGCCGGCATCCGCATGCGCACGCCGGGCGCTCCGGTGTGGATGGAGACGATCCGCGCCATGGGCGCCACCCCGACCCCGATGGGCTGGTCGGAGGTCTACACCGGTCTGCAGCAGAAGGTGATCGACGGCGTCGAGGCCCAGCATCCGGCCAGCTTCGGTTCCCGTCTGTATGAAGTGACCAACCACGTCACCAAGACCGGCCACATCAACCTGATCACCGGCATCGTGACCAGCGCCGCCTGGTTCGACAAGCTGCCGCCGGAGCAGCAGACGATCCTCAGGGAAGAAGCGCTGAAGGCCGGCGACAGCGCGTCGCGCGCCACCCAGGCGTCGCTCGCCGACTTCGAGAAGCAGATGAAGGACAAGGGCATGACGATCGAGGAGATCGACGTGACCCCGTTCCGCAAGGCCACCGCGCCGGTCTACGAGAAGCTGGGCTACGCGGAACTCCACAAGGAAGTGGAAAAGCTGCTGCAGAACTGACGCGGGGTTCGGTTCGCGCTGACCTTGCTCCCTCCCTGACCCTCCCCCGCTTACGCAGGGGAGGGGACAAATTCTCCCTCCCCTGCGTAAGCGGGGGAGGGGCGGGGCGGGGCAATGCTTCCTAAATCCAAGCCGTCCGCCGCCATCAAGGGACCGCCATCATGTCGTCCTTGTTTCACAAGGGGGAAGCCTTCCTGGCGATGCTTCTCCTCGCCGCCATCGTCCTGCTCGTCTTCGCCGCCGGCGTTATGCGCTGGTTCGGCCATCCCCTGGTCTGGTCGGTGGACGTGGCGCAGCTCCTGTTCGTCTGGGTCGCCTTCCTCGGCGCCGACATGGCGCTGCGCAAGCGCGCCCACATCGGCATCGACTATCTGGTCAAGCGTCTTCCGGCCTCCAGCCGGGCCATGCTCGATTTGGTGCTCGGTGTGCTGGTCCTCGCCTTTCTCATCACCATGACGGTGATGGGCTACCGGCTGACCATGCTGAACCTGGAGCGCCAGTTCGGCGACAGCGGCATCAGCTACGCCTTCGTGACATCGGCGGTGCCGGTGGGCTGCCTGCTGCTGGCTGTCACGCTGACCGGCCAGATCCTGGAAACGCTGCGCGAGCTGCGCAGCCATCCCAAACCGGTCTTCGCGCCGGCCCCCAAGGCCGGCGACATCGAGGAGGTCGTGCCGTGACCCTTCTTGCCGTCACCTTCTTCGCGCTGATGGCCTTCGGGCTTCCGATCGCCTTCGCCATCGGCATCGCCGGCTTCTCCTTCTTCGCCACGAACGACATCATCCCGATGTCCATCGGGGTGCAGCAGGTCGCCTCGGCCTCGCAGAGCTTCCCACTGCTGGCCGTGCCCTTCTTCGTGCTGGCCGGTCACATGATGAACCGGACGGGCATCACCAGCCGCCTGATCAACTGTTCCAACGTGCTGGTGTCCTGGATGTCCGGCGGGCTGGCGCAGGTCTGCATCGTGCTGTCCACGCTGATGGGCGGCGTCTCCGGCTCGGCGGTTGCCGACGCCGCGATGGAGGCCCGCATCCTCGGCCCCAGTCTGATCGCCCGCGGCTATTCGAAAGGCTTCACCTCGGCCACCATTGCGGTCGGCTCGCTGATCACCGCGACGATCCCGCCCAGCCTTGGTCTGATTCTCTACGGCTTCGTCGGCAACGTGTCGATCGGCCGGCTGTTCCTGGCCGGCGTCATTCCAGGTCTGTTGATGATGGCCGGGCTGATGCTGACGGTTTGGCTGATCGCCAAGCGACGCGGCTACCGTCCGGAGATGGCGGAGCGGCCGACCCTGCGCGCCGTGTGGCGGGCGATGGCCGACGCGAAATGGGCGCTGCTGTTCCCGGTGGCTCTGCTGTTCGCCATCCGCGGCGGCCTGTTCACCCCGTCGGAGGTCGGCGCCTTCGCCGTCGTCTACGCCGCCGTCGTCGGTTTCCTGCTGCACCGGGAGCTGACCTGGGCCGCGGTGGCCGAGGCGCTTCAGGAAGCGGTGGTGGACACCGGCCTGATCATGCTCATTATCCTGTTCTCGGGCATGGTCGGTTACGCCATCATCTTCGAGCAGGCGCCCCAGACCATCGCCGAGGCGATGACCCAGCTCACCACCAATCCTCTGATGGTGGTGGCGCTGATCCTGATCTTCCTGTTCATCGCCGGGCTGTTCGTCGAAAGCACGGTGCTGGTCCTGCTGCTGACGCCGATCTTCCTGCCCATCGTCACGCCGCTGGGCGTCGATCCGGTGCATTTCGGCATCCTGATGATGACCATCGTCACGCTGGGCTCGATGACGCCGCCGGTGGGTGTGGCGATGTACACGGTGTGCAGCCTGCTCGACTGCCCGGTCGAGGAATACATCGTCGAATCGCTGCCCTTCGTCGGCACAGTCATCGCTCTGGTCGCCGTGCTGGCACTCTGGCCGGGGCTGGTGCTGTTCCTGCCGAACATGCTGATGTAAGGGAAGAGGGGGCTTGCCTTGGGATGGGGCGCTGATATACTAGTATATGGCGCTCCGATCTCTCGGCGGACCCACGGCCGGTCCGGGCACACCAAGCCCCGTCCATGGAGCGTCCTTGTCATTGTGGAAACGGGGCAGGGCCGCGTGTGAAGGGCAAACGCCAAGGGGCGGTCCGGGCAGGGCCGCCCCTTCGCGCTTCCAGACGCTCTATTTGCCTTTCACCATGCCCCAGAGCGGCTCGATCACCTTGTGCACCAGGGGGATCAGCAGGGCGCCCAGCAACAAGCCGAACACCCCGGCCCCGGCCGCCCCGACCAGCCATTCCACCGCGGCCTTCGCCGTCGGCACGGCCTCTCCCGCCGCTACGGCGGCGCCATGGATCGCGTGCCCGACCGCTGTCAGGCCGAAGCCCTCCAGCCCATGGATGACGATGCCGCCGCCGACCCACAGCATGGCCGCGGTGCCGACCAGGGCGAGCAGCTTCAGGAAGACCGGCATCCCCTTGACCAGCCCACGCCCGATCGCCTGGGTGACCGGGGCGAGCGTTCGGTCGGCCCCGCCCGGAGCGCCGGGGGAGAGGGTGCGCAACCCCAGGAGGCTGGCCGCCGGACGCCCGTTCTGCGCCAGCGACAGGCCGACGTCGTCCGCCTTCACGATCAGCGCCACCGCGCCATAGACCAGCGCCGTGATTCCCACCCCGACGATGGCAAGGACGGCGGCCTGCATCCAGAAGGACGAGGTTTCGGCGGCGACTGTGGACAGGACGATGGCCATGATCTCCGCCGACAGGATCAGGTCGGTCTTGATGGCGCTGTTGACCTTCTCCCGCTCGAACTGCGCGGCTTCCTGCCCCGCGGCGCCTGGTCCCTCCGCGTCGTGATGCGCCGCGTGGGGGCGCAGTGCCTCCCAGACCTTCTCCGCACCTTCGTAGCAGAGAAAGCCGCCGCCCAGCATCAGCAGCGGCGTGATCGCCCAGGGCGCCACGAGGCTGAGCGCCAGCGCCAGGGGCAGCAGGAACACCAGCTTGTTCTTCAGCGAGCCCAGCGCGATCTTGCCGATGATCGGCAGTTCACGGTCGGCGGTGAAGCCGACCATGTAGCGCGGCGTCACCGCGGCGTCGTCCACCACCACCCCGGCGGCCTTGGCCCCTGCCCGCGCCGCCTGTCCGGCGGCATCGTCCAGCGAGGCGGCGGCGACTTTCGCCAACCCGGCCACATCGTCCAGCAACGCGATCAATCCTGTGCTCAAGGCTTTGGCTCCCCTCCGTATCGGCGTCCATGGAGCAGACAACGCCGCCGGGGGCAAGCCGGACCTTCGGAGGGGCGGTCAGTCGTCGACCAACTCGTCGGCGGTGAGCATGTGGAGATCCGGGTCCGGCATATCCCGGCCGTCGTCCAGATAGAGCACCCGGTCGACCAACACGAGGACGCGCACGCCGTCCACCGGGACGACGCTCAGCCGCCGGCTGATGACGGCGTTGCGGAAGGCCACGGCCCGGTCGTTGTAGGTGACCGACAGGACGTCGTTCGTTCCTTCCAGCATGGGCAGCGCGTAGCGCTCCATCATCTCCGCGGTCAGCCCGTCGATGCGTGGCAGCAGGGAGGAACCGACGATGTCGAAGCGGTGCCGCTCGATCCAGCGGGCCAGCGGCGGGGACACAGCCTGAGCGATCAGGCCGGGTGTGTAGAGGGTGCATTTCTCGCCCATGCTCCGCACCATCGCCTTCAGGCCGAGGAAGGTGGGGTGGTGCCGGAAATGGCCGGTCAGCACGTCGCGCAACAGCGCCTGCTCCCGCGGGTCGGGCAAGGTGGCGCCGGATTCCCAGCGGGCGACGGTTTCCTCGGTGGTGGCCAGCATGACGGCGAACTGCGCGGCGGTCAGGCCGTGCAGCCTTCGCAACGCGCGCACGATCTGCGGCCACTCATGCACCGGCACAGACGGCTCTCCAGATTATCTCCAGGGGTAATGATCGGAGAATACGCGATTCCCCGGCAAACACATACGCAATCCTGTGGGAGAAGTCATACCGGAGTATCCAAAATTTTGGTTCGCCAAGCCGACTGTTCCGATTCTAAACGCTTGAGGCAGCTGTAATTTTTCGGTCTTGCTGATCTGCGGGCATAGCGCTTCTGGTATCGGGTATACCACGGCACAATAACCCCATCAGCAAAGAGGAGACACATCATGGCTTACGCTTCCGCCCATCACAGCCATCACGACGGCCTTCTGTCGAACATCGCCAAGGGTGTTACGGAATTCGCCAGCGCTTGGTTCTCGGCCACTCCGCTGTATATCGTATACCAGGCGGTGTCGTCCGGCACCTACGCTCCGGCGGCCAGCACCTCCACGCTCGACCTGCCGACGCTGATGCGCGAATGACCGGCGCCAGGGCCTTCCGGCCCCACGACGCGGCGGCCCGCCCATCCGGGCCGGAAAAAAGGACCGACTCCTCCGGAGCGGTCCTTTTTCGTTTTGTGCGCTGTTTTATCCGGCGACGGTGAAGGTCGTCGGCGGCTTGCCTTGGCGCTGGCGCTCCAGCATCGTCAGCAACGCCTGATCGAGAAGGCGCGTGTAGGCGTTCATGTCGAACAGCGTCCCGCCGTCGCGCTCGGCGCGCAGCCTTTTCCGAACGGCGTCGAGACCGGCGCGGTTGTTCGCCCAATGAAGAACCGCGCTTTCGTAGTGCGCCAGGGATTCCATCACGAAGTCGGGAAGGCCCGCGGTGTGGAGCAGACTGGCGGCGACGCGCGATTGCAGCGTGTGTCCCGGGCACGTCACCAGCGGAAGCCCCACCCACAGCGCGTCGCTCGCCGTCGTGTGGGCGCCGTAATGCAGGGTGTCCAGCATCAGGTCGGCGTTCTGGAGCCGGGACAGGTGATCGTCCAGGGTCGGCGCCCAGGGCGCGAAAACGACGCGGTCCGCGGCGATGCCCGCCGATTGGGCGGCTCTAAGCAGGTTCCGCTCGGCCTCCGCCGTCGCATGGGCAAGCCACAGCACCGCTTCGGGGATTTTGTGCAGCAAGGCCATCCAGACGGCCCAGATCTCGGGCGTGATCTTGTAGGCGTTGTTGAAGCAGGCGAGCACGAAGCCATCCGCCGGAAGACCGCAGGCCGACCGCGGCGGGGGCGGCGGGACTCCATGACGCCGGTCCCGCGGCAGGAAGCAGCGCGGCATCCGGGCAACCGCCTCGGTGAAGCCGTTTTCCAGTTCCGGCGGCAGGGAGACGGGATCGGCGACGATGTAGTCGATCCAGGGCGCGCCCATGGTGCCTGGATAACCCAGGAACTGGACCTGCACCGGTGCTGGCCGGGCGGCAAGGATGTGCGGCCGCGGGTGGCCGGTGTAGCCCTTGAGGTCGATCAGAATGTCGACGCCATCCCGCCGGATCGCTTCGGCGGTCTCCTCCGCGGTCAGGGGATCGATGTCGATGAAACGGTCGACGCCCTCGCGGATGCGGCCACGCTCGACGCTGTCGTCATCCGGCCCGTAGGTGTAGGCGAGCACGCGGAAGCGCGAGCGGTCATGCAGCTCCAGCACCTCGGCCAGCAGCTGCGCGACCGGATGCTGGCGGAAATCGTTCGACAGGTAGGCGATGGTGGCGACGCCCGTCCTGCTGGGCTTCGTCTTCAGCCGCACCGGCTTCGACCGGATCGTCTGCGCGTGCGCCCGCGCCGCCGCCAGGAGCGACCGGGCGGACACGCGGTGGGACAGCATCATGGAGGCCTGGACCGGCACGCCCTGCGCGGCGATGGAGTCCAGCGCGACCGCGTCGTCGTCGAAGCTGGACCAGTCGCAAGACCGTTGCTTTGTCTGGATCAGTCCAACCGTCGCGGTCGGGTTCCCGGGTGCAATCCTCAGCGCGCGGCGGTAGGCGTCCGCGGCGGCGGCCAGCTTGTCCTGCCCCTTGAGGGCGGTCCCCAGATTGAACCACACCGCCGGGGCGTTCGGCGCCAATGCCGCCGCCTGATGGGCCAGACGCTCCGCCTCCGCAAGGCGTCCCAATTGGAACAGCGCCGCCGAGAGGCTGAGCAGCGTGTCCGGACTCGCCGGGTGCAGCGACCGCGCCTGTTCGAGCATCCCGGCGGCCCGGTCGTAGGCGGCCATCCTGAACAGGGTGTTGCCGATGTTGAGCAGGATTCCGGGGTGATGCGGGTCGCAAAGACGCGCCCGCTCGAACGCGCTCAAGGCGTCGTCGTAGCGCTGGCTTCCGAAGGCGGCGTTGCCGGCCGCCGCATGGAGGTCCCGCCCAAACCCCGCGATCTGCGGAGTCAGGGCGGCGCCCCTGGTCGCTTGTTCGAACAACGTGACGGCGCGCCCCAGATCGCCTTTCTGGGCCAGCGCCAGTGCGTCCGACAATTTGCGCATGTCCGGCGCGGAGAGACCGCCGGACTGCCTGTTCTTGTTCATGGTCGATACAACCCGGATTGCTTCGGTTCACGCAACACACCGAACCGGGCTGCGCCCGTCGCAGTCCGGTTCGTGCGAGCCGCACCGCCACCGCGACGCGCTCCATAAGGTTATGCTAACGCGGCGCCACCCTGGGGAGGAGAGCGTTGTCGTCGGACCTGCTTCCACACGCAGGCCGTGCCGGGACCGTCAGGCGTCCCCGGCGATCTCCGCCAGAAGCTGGACCTGGAAGGACAGCAGGAAAGCCGCCCGCTCCTGCGCCCGCGCCCGGCCGGCCGGGGTCTGCATGGTGTTGGGAAGCAGCAGCAGCTTCGCCTTGAAATGGTCCAGCGCGTACTGCAGGTCGTCCAGCGGGCGGGTCTCGGCCATCGGGTCCTCGCCGTGGAACAGCGCCCGCTTCATCAAGCCGGAGGTGGCGAAGCAGCGGGCGATGCCGATGGCCCCCAGGCTTTCCAGCCGGTCGGCGTCCTGGACCAGCTTCGCCTCGATGGTCAGCGGCGGGATGCCGGCGGAGTAGCTGTGCGCCTCGATGGCGTGGCGGGTGGCGGGGATCAGCGCGTCCGGGAAGCCCATGCCGCGCAGAACCTCCTCCGCCCGATCCGCCGACAGGCGGGAGGCGCGGCTGCGGTCCGGATGGTCCTTGGGCACGTTCACGATGTCGTGGAGCAGGGCCGCGGCCAGCACGACGAGCATGTCGGGTGGCGGTCCGCCCTCCCGTTCGGCCTCCGCCGCGGCCAGAGCCTTGGCGGTGCGCCAGACGCGAAGAAGATGGTCGATGTCGTGGGCCGGGTCCTCGGCCGCGTTGGAACGCAGCCATGTGGTGATGGAGCTTTCCCAAACATCGACATCGCTGAGCACAACATCTTTTGGCATGAGCGCTCGTCCTCTTTCGTGCTTTTTACATAATATGGGGATGGGCAGGGCTGTTGTCCCGAAATCATTTGTGGGCGGGCATCCCCCACCCCGAATCGGGACTCCCAAATCAGGCCCCCCTTATCCGGAATGGTTGCGTCGCGCCGAATGCCCGATGACCACGGGCCGTCCCGCCGTTAAGGTGACGCCCGCCCGGAACGGGCCGACCGACAGGCAGAGGGGAGACATGCAGCCGATCATTCAGGTGCGTGGGCTGGAAAAGACCTACGCCACCGGCTTCCAGGCGCTGAAGGGGGTCGATCTCGACATCCGCCGCGGCGAGATCTTCGCCCTGCTGGGACCGAACGGGGCCGGCAAGACGACGCTCATCAGCACCGTCTGCGGCATCGTCAACGCCACCGCGGGCACCGTGATGGTCGACGGGCACGACATCGTGCGCGACTGGCGCGCCGCGCGCTCGCTGATCGGCCTCGTCCCGCAGGAGCTGACGACCGAGGCGTTCGAAAGCGTCTGGGCAACCGTCAGCTTCAGCCGCGGGCTGTTCGGCAAGCCGCCCGATCCTGCCCACATCGAGAAGGTGTTGAAGGACCTGTCCCTCTGGAACAAGAAGGACAGCAAGGTCATGGCGCTGTCCGGCGGCATGAAGCGCCGCGTGATGATCGCCAAGGCCCTGTCGCACGAGCCGCGCATCCTGTTCCTCGACGAGCCGACCGCCGGGGTGGACGTGGAGCTTCGCCGCGGCATGTGGGAGATGATCGGGCGGCTGCGCGACAGCGGCGTGACCATCATCCTGACCACCCACTACATCGAGGAGGCGGAGGAGATGGCCGACAGCATCGGCGTCATCTCCAACGGCCGCATCGTGCTGGTCGAGGACAAGGCCGCGCTGATGCGCAAGCTCGGCAAGCGGCTGTTGACCCTGCAGCTCCAGAACCCGCTGGGGTCCATCCCGGCGGAGCTGGCCGGCTACCCCCTGACCCTGTCCGGCGACGGGCGTGAGCTGGTCTACAGCTTCGACACGCAAAACGACCAGACGGGCATTGCCCGGCTTCTCCGCAAGCTGGGCGACCACGGCATCGATTTCACGAACCTGCACACCGAGGAAAGCTCCCTCGAGGAGATCTTCGTCAGCCTTGTGAAGGAGCGGGCATGACCTCCCCCATCAACCTTCATGCGGTCAAGGCCATCTACCTGTTCGAGCTGGCCCGCACCTGGCGCACGCTGTTCCAGAGCATCGCGGCGCCGGTCATCTCGACCTCGCTCTACTTCATCGTCTTCGGCGCGGCCATCGGCGGGCGCTTCACGGCGGTGGACGGTGTGAGTTACGGCGCCTTTCTGGTGCCCGGCCTCGTCATGATGTCGGTGCTGACGGAAAGCGTATCCAACGCCTCCTTCGGCATCTACATGCCGCGCTATTCCGGGACGATCTACGAGGTGCTGTCGGCGCCGATCTCGGCCTTCGAGACGGTGCTCGGCTATGTCGGGGCGGCGGCGACCAAGTCGATGATCCTCGGCGTTCTGATCCTGCTGACGGCCCGGCTGTTCGTCGACTACTCGATCCAGCACCCGTTCTGGATGGTCGCCTTCCTGGTGCTGACCTCGGTCACCTTCAGCCTGTTCGGCTTCATTCTGGGTGTCTGGGCGGACGGCTGGGAGAAGTTGCAGATCGTACCGATCCTGGTCATCACGCCGCTGGCCTTCCTCGGCGGCAGCTTCTACTCGATCAGCATGCTGCCGCCGCTGTGGCAGAAGATCACCCTGTTCAACCCGGTCGTCTACTTGGTCAGCGGCTTCCGCTGGAGCTTCTACGGCCAGGCCGACGTGCCGGTGGGGATCAGCCTCGCCATGACCGCGCTGTTCCTGGCACTCTGCCTGACGGCGGTCTGGTGGATTTTCCGCACCGGCTACAAGCTGAAGAACTGACCGGTCCGGACGGCGGGGATCACGCCCCGCCGTCCGGTTTCCCGCTGCCCGACTTTCCTTTGTCCAGCATCCCGTGGGCACGGTGCCACTCCTCCAGGGATTCCGGCGGGTAGTCGTCGCTGCGCTCGTTCCCTGGCCCCGCCTCGACCGGGACCCAGTTGGCCTTCGACCCCAGCATCATGTGGACGTGGGCCGGCGCCTCCGGCAGGGGGCTGTCGATTGCGCTGGCGAAGGGGTGGACCAGCTCCGGCCAGCGCGGGTCGCTCACCCACAGGGCGGAGCCGCAGCGCGCGCAGAAGCGCCGCTCGCCGGGGCTTTCCTCCCCGTCGATGCGGGCGTGGAAGACGGTGATGTGCTCCGCCCCCGTCACCGCCAGCGTGTCGGCCTTGGCCCCCAGATTGATGGCGTAGCCGCCCCCGCCCGCCGTCTTGCGGCAGATCGAGCAGTAGCAGCGCAGGTAGGGGACCGGCGCGTAGGCGTCCACCGAGAATCGCACCGCGCCGCAGTGGCAGGACCCGTCCAGCTTCATCCGTCCTCTCCTCCGATCCTCGGGCGCCCGGCCGCGGCGCCGCATCCATCCAACCCTCCCGGTTCGGGAAAGTTTCCGAGGGACGCGGCGTCGTTTCAAGTCACGGATGGCAGTAGGGCAGGCAATCGCATGCGCGCCTCATGAACCCTCTCCCCTCCGGGGAGAGGGGATTTCGCCGGCTCTCAGACGTCGACCACCGGGGCCATCGCCTCGGCCATCGCCAGCAGCGCGGCGTCCTGGAAACGCGGCGCCACCAGCTGGACCCCCACCGGAAGCCCGCGCGGCCCGCGGCCGCAGGGCATGGCGAGGCAGGGGACGTGCAGCACCGTCCAGATCGAATTGAAGATGTGATCGCCCGTGGTGTGCAGCCCCTCCGGCGCTTCGCCCGGCGCGGGTGGGGTCAGGATCACGTCGATGGACTCGAACAGGGCGGCGAAGCGCGGCCGGCAATTGTCGGCGACGTCGTAGGCCTCGGTCAGGGTGCGTGCGGTGATGCCGTGGTTGTGCTCGCAATGGTCGGCCAATTCGGAATGCAGCCGGTGGCGGTCGCTGATGTAAAGGTCGAGGAAGGAGGCCCGCCCCTCGCCGCGGCGGATCACGTCCTGCACCTCGGCCAGGGTCGAGAACGCGTCCGGCAGCTCGAAGGGTACGACCACCGCTCCGGCCTCCTCAAGCCGCCGGGCAGCGAGCAGCAGCGCCGCCTCGCCCGCCGGCTCGATGCGCGACCAGACGGGGGAGCGGCAGAGCCCGACGCGCAAGCCCGCCAGGGTGACCGGCGGAGTCGCGCCCATGCCCTCCAGTTGGAACGCCTCGGCCATCAGCGCGAGGTCCGCGACCGAACGCCCGTACCAGCCGAGCGTGTCGAGGGACACCGCGTAGTGCTTCATCCCCTCGCGGCTGACCACGCCCCAGGTCGGCTTGAAACCGTAGATGCCGTTGAAGGCGGCGGGACGGATGTGCGAGCCGCCGGTCTGGGTGCCGAAGGCCAGCGGCACATGCCGGTCGCCGACCGCCGCCCCCGACCCGGAGGAGGAGCCGCCCGGCGTGTGGGCGAGGTTGACCGGGTTGCGCGTTGCCGCCTTGCGCCCGCCGGAGGCGAACTCCACCGTGTCGGTCTTGCCCAGCAGGATGCCCCCGGCGCTGCGCGCGATGGACACGCAGGCGGCGTCGCGGGCGGGCCGGTGGCCCTGGAAGATCGGCGAGTTCTGGGTGGTCGGCAGGTCGGCGGTGTCGATCACGTCCTTCACGCCGAAGGGCAGGCCGTGCAGCGGGCCGGCGGCGGGACGCTTGTCGGCCTCCCGCGCGGCGGCCAGCGCCAAGGCGGGATCGACGGTGATCCAGGCGCGCACCTCCGCGTCGCGGGCCGTGATGCGCTCCAGGCAGGAGCGGATCAGCGCCTCGCTGGTCAGGCGGCCGTCGCGGATGGCGTGGGCGGCCGCGCTGGCCGTGAGTTCGAACGGTTCCATGGCGGGTCCTTTCGGTGAGTCAGACGTCAGGCGGGCAGAGCAGGGCGCTGGCGGTGGTGGTCGGTCACCGCCTGGAACGCCATCCCGGCGCGGAAGACCAGGGGCTCGTCGAACCAGCGCCCGACGATCTGCATGCCCACCGGCATCCCGTCGCCGTCGAAGCCGCAGGGCACCGACATGGCGGGCAGGCCGAGCGCGCCGAAGCCGTAGGTGAAGCGGCTGACCGCCCGCGTCGCCTCGATCATGTCGGCGCTGTCGTAGATGCGCGGGGCCACGATGGGGGTGGTCGGGGTGAGGATCAGGTCCACCCGCTCGAACAGCGTGCGGAACCGCAGCTTCCAGGACGCCAGCCAGCGCCTCGATTCCGCGTATTGCACGCCGCTCACCGGCAAACCGAGCTGCAGGCGGCGCAGCACCTCCGGCCCGATGGACTCCGGGGCGGTCTCCATCTTGTCGAGGTGATACTGCGCCATGTCGGCGACGAGCAGCGAGAAGGCGGTGCGGGCCTGCGCCACCTCCGCGTCCTCAATGGTGATGTCGACCAGGACGGCGCCGGCCTTCTCCAGCACCGCCGCCGCCGCGCGCACCCGCTCCGCCACCGCGGGCTGGAGAGTGTCGAAGTAGAAGTTGCGCGGAAGCCCGATGCGCGTGCCGGCGATCCCCGCCTTCAAATCCGGCAGGAAATTGCCGAGCGGCACGTCGACCGAATTGGGGTCCTCCGGGTCGTATCCGGCGATGGCGGCGAAGGCGCGCGCCACGTCGGCGACCGAATAGGCCAGCGGGCCAACGGTGTCGAAATCGACGCTGCACGGGATCATGCCGACGTTGGACACCCGGCCGACGCTGGGCCGCAACCCGACCACCCCGCAGAGCGCCGCCGGGATGCGGATGGAGCCGCCGGTGTCGGTGCCGATGGAGACCCGGCACAGCCCGGCGGCGACCGACGCCGCCGATCCGCCGCTCGACCCGCCGGGCACCCGCCCGGTGTCCCAGGGATTCCGGCAGGGGCCGTGATGCTCGTTCTGGTTCGTCGAGCCCAGGCAGAATTCGGACAGGTTGTTGCGCCCGACCAGGATGGCGCCGGCGTCGCGCAGGCGGCGGATCAGCGGAGCGTCCCGATGCCCCATCCGGGCGAAGCGTTCGGAGGAGCCGTAGCTGGTCGTCTCCCCGGCCAGTTCGAAGCAGTCCTTGACGGTGACGGTCACCCCGTCCAGCAGGCCGGGCCAGTCGCCCGCCGCCCGTGCCTCGTCCTGCGCCCGCGCCCGGTGGATCGCCCCGCCGGCGTCCACCGCCAGCAGGGCGTTGACGATCGGGTTCAGGCTCTCGATGCGGGTGAGGCGGGCGCGGGTCTCCGCCTCGCTGGCGCCGGGCATGGAGGGGCTGCCGCCGCCGGACCGGGCCGGATGCGTTGTCGAAAGTTCGGACATGCGTTGCTGCTTTCCGCTCGCGTGCCGGATGGCTTCGGACGAACTGCTCCGGCGACGGCCTGTTGAGTCGCTTCGTTGCGCTTAGGGACGGAACCGCCGGATCAGGCGGCGTCCGCCATCGCCAGATGGGCGATGACCGCGTCCAGCGGCATCACGTCGGCGTATTTCTTGCCCATGTCGAACAGGTTGGCGCGGTGCGGCTCCTCCGCCCGGTCGCCCACGCACTCCTCCACGATGATCGGGCGCAGCCCGTGGGCGGAGGCGTCGATCACGCTGGCCCGCACGCAGCCCGAGGTCGTGCAGCCGGTGACCAGCAGCGTGTCGACCGCGTTCGCCCGCAGCCAGGATGACAGGGCGGTGCCGAAGAAGGCCGAGGCGTGCTGCTTGCGCACGATGAACTCGTTGGGCAGCGGTGCGACCTCCGGAGCGAAGGCGACGTCGGGCGAGTCGGCGGTCAGGGTCAGCAGCGACGGAATCTTCTCGCCGAACGGGCCGATGCCGCCCGGAGCCTCCGGCGCGATGAAGCAGGCGTGGGCGATCGGCATGCCCAAGGGACGAACATGTCCGAGCAACTTTCCCGTGGCGGTGATGGCGCTGTTGATGTTGAAGCCGCCGAAGGCGTCCTCGCGCGTGAAACCGATCTGGAAGTCGATGATGAGGAGGGCGCACTTGTGGCCGAAGCCGAGCGGCTTGCCGATGCCCTGGCGCTCGTAGATGGAAAGATCGCTCATTTCAGGAGGTTCCTTCTTCCGCTGCTGCGCCGCATCACGGGCGCCCAACCAGCATACAACGAGGTTTTTTTGCATTCAAAGTCCATAGTTTCACCATTTCAAACCCGCCTCTGCCCGTCTTTTGCGCAGATATGCATATTGCTGTATTCATAAGCAATGCCACGAAACCCATCGCTAAATTGCTGATTTAAAATGATTTACACGCGGACTGCGACAGCCTGTCGCAGGATGGCACGATTCCTGCGAATTTGGTCGGGCATAAGGGTCCAGCGCAGATTGTGTGCAAAAGTAGACCGGACAAATCTTAGCGCTGCCCGTAAAATCTTTGACACAGAGGAGCAGGCTTATGGACGGGATCAATCGCAAGGAACGCGCCGGCCGGAGCGAGCGGAGCGGCGTCAACCGCCGCCAGTTCGGCACCTTGCTGGCCGCCGGCGCCCTGGCGGCGGGCAGCGGCTGGCCTCTGCCGGCGTCGGCGGCGCCGCCGGTCCTGCGGGTGCGCATCGGCAGCGACATCGGCAACCTGGATCCCGCCCGCATCTTCCAGATCGAGAACCAGACGGTCGCCACCCAGATCTTCAACGGGCTGGTCAAGTATGACGAGGCGAGCAACGCCATCGTCCCCGACCTCGCCACCGGCTGGGACATCTCCGGCGACGGCACCGTCTACAGCTTCGCCCTGCGCAGCGGCGTCACCTGGCACAAGGGCTTCGGTCCCTTCACCTCCGACGATGTGAAGTTCTCGTTCGAGCGCGTGTTGGACCCGCAAACCGGCAGCAGCTACAGCGGGCAGCTCGCCTCCATCAAGTCCATCGAGACGCCGTCCCCTGACAAGGTTGTCATTACGCTGAAGGAGCCGAACTCCGGCTTCCTGCACAAGGTGTCGGCCTTCAATCAGGGCTGGATCGTCAGCCGCAAGGCGCTGGGCGAGATCGGCGACAAGGCCTTCGCGCTGAACCCCATCGGCACCGGCCCCTTCGTGTTCCAGAACTGGGCGCCGGGCCGCGAGGTCAAGCTGTCCGCCAACAAGGACTATTTCGCGGGCGCCCCGAAGGTCGAGGAGGTGCAGTTCCGCGTCATCAAGGACGAGACGGCGGCGGCCATCGCCCTGGAGAACGGCGAGATCGACATCTTCTTCGGCCTGCAGCAGCCGGAGGTTATCCAGCGGCTGAAGGGCGGCGGTCTGGTCACCGTGCACGACCGTGACGCCAACCACACGATCAACCTCGTCCTCAACACCTCGATCAAGCCGCTGGGCGATGTACGGGTGCGGCAGGCGATCTACCACGCCATCAACCGCAAGGCGCTGATCGACGGCTTCTTCAAGGGCACCAAGTCGGAGGCCAGCGGTTTCCTCACCCAGGCGTTCCAGGAATTCACCGATCAGGTCCCGCTGTTCCCCTACGACCCGGCGAAGGCCAAGGCGCTGCTCAAGGAGGCCGGGGTGGGGGCCTTCACGCTGGACCTCGTGGCGCCGGGCGCCAACCCCTACGACAAGATCGTCGTGCCGATCGCCAGCGACCTCGCCGCCGTGGGCATCGACGCCAAGATCAAGGTGCTGGAGCGCGGCGCCTACCTCCAGGCGCGCAACAAGGGCACGGTGCCGACCTGCATCACCGGCGTCGTCGGCGCGCCCGACCCGGACAGCCCGATCCTGTCGCTGTTCGCCAAATCCTCCTTCCCGCCGGGCCTCAACACCGCCCATTACGAGGGCATCGAGGACCTGATCGCCGCCGCCCGGCAGGCCCAGGGCGACGCCGCCCGCAAGGAGGTCTACGGGAAGATCCAGGCCAAGGTGATGGGCGACGTGCCGGTGATCCCCCTCTACGCCGACCACCTGTACATCGCCCACACCAAGAAGGTTTCCGGCTTCGTCCAGAACTCCCTGTTCACGATGAGCGCCTATCCGGTCTCGCTGCTGGAGGCCTGAGAATGGACCGGCTTCTTCGCCAACTCTCGCAGCTCGCGATCACGGTGTTCGGCATCGTGACCGTGACCTTCTTCCTGGTCCGGATGATCCCCGGCGACCCCGCCCAGTACATGCTGGGCGACTACGCCACCGAGGAGGCGCTGGCGACGCTGCGCGCCCAGCTTGGGCTCGACCAGCCGGTCTACGTGCAGTACGGGCTCTACGTGCTGCGCGCCGTCACCGGGGATTTCGGGTCGTCGGTGGTCACCGGCCGCCCGGCGCTGGAGGAGATCCTGTTCAGCCTTCCCGACTCCGCGATCCTGGCCTTCGCCGGGCTCGCGGTGGCGGTGGCGATCGGCATCCCGCTCGGCATCCTCACGGCGGAGCGCCAGGGATCGTGGAGCGACATGCTGATCATGATCGTCGCGCTGTTCGGCATCTCCTTCCCGGTCTTCTGGCTCGGCCTCGCCTCCGTCCTGCTGTTCTCGCAGGAGCTGAAATGGTTCCCGGCGCTGGGGGCCAGCTCGGGCGGTGGGGTCCTCACCCACCTGCACCATCTGGTGCTTCCGGCGGGGGTGCTGGGCATCTCGGTCGCGGCCTACATCACCCGCCTGACCCGCTCGGCGATGCTGGAGGTGCTGGGCCAGGACTGCATCCGCGTCGCCCGCGCGATGGGGGTGCCGGAGCGCCGGGTGGTGTGGCGGCTGGCGCTGAAGAACGCGCTTGTGCCGATCCTCGCCATCGTCGGGGTGACCTTCGCCTGGTCGCTGGGCAGCGCCATCCTGATCGAGGTGGTGTTCAGCCGGCCCGGCATCGGCTCGATGATCCTGAAGGCGGTCTCGGCCCGCGACTACCAGCTCGTCCAGGCGGGCGTGCTGGTGCTGGCCGTCGCCGTCGTCCTCGTCAACAGCCTGCTCGACCTCGCCTACGGGCTGGTCGATCCGCGCCTGTCCACACGGTGACCCCATGGCAGCCACAGCAACCCTCTCCGCCTCCGCTTCGGCGCGGCGGTCGTCCCTGATGCGCTACTTCCGCCATCCGGGCTTCCTGATCGGCGTGATCCTGCTGACCCTGCTGCTGATCGTGGCGGTGGCGGCCCCGTGGATCGCCCCGATGTCGCCGCTTGAGACCGACCTCGCCAACACGCTGGCCCCGCCCTCGGCGGCTCATCTCCTGGGCACCGACCAGTTCGGGCGCGACGTGCTGTCCCGCCTGATCTGGGGCACGCGCATCTCTCTCCAGGTCGCCGTCGCGGTGATGGCGCTGTCGCTGTCGCTGGGGATGGTGATCGGCGCCGTCGCCGGCTTCTTCGGCGGCTGGGTCGAGCGGGTGACCGTCTCGATCATCGACATCCTGCTGGCCTTCCCCGGCTTCCTGCTGGCGCTGGCGCTGGTGGCGGCCCGCGGCTCCTCACTGGAGTCAGTCATCATCGCGGTGGCGCTGGCCTTCACGCCGCGGGTCGCCGCGGTGATGCGGGCGGTCGTGCTGACCATCAAGCCGCGCACCTACGTCGAGGCGTCGCGGGCCATTGGCATGGGCACGATGCGGCTGCTGTTCCTGCACGTCGTGCCGAACAGCCTGCCGCCGGTGATCGTGGTCGCCACGGTCAGCGCCGCAACCGCCATCCTGGCCGAAGCGGGCCTGAGCTTCCTCGGCCTCGGCGTCCAGCCGCCGGCCCCGACCTGGGGCAACGTCATCGCCGACGGGCAGAGCTTCCTGGCCTCCAACCCGCTGATCTCGCTGTCGGCGGGGATCTGCATCGCGGTGATGGTGGTCGCCCTGAACCTGCTGGGGGACGGCCTGCGCGACACGCTCGACCCGCAGATGCGCCGTTCGTCGGGGCGTGTGCTGTGAGGACGCCCCCCATGCCAAACAAGGCCATGCCGAACCTTCATGCCGTGGCGCCGGCGGCTCCCGTCGCCCCCGCCACGGCTCCCCGCCCGGTCGCCCTGGAACTGCGCGACCTGACTACGGTCTTTCCCGGCGACGACGGGCCGGTCACCGTCATCGACGGCGTGTCGCTCGCCGTGCGGGCCGGCGGCACGCTGGCGGTGGTCGGCGAGTCCGGGTCGGGCAAGTCGATGACCTTCCTGTCGGCGCTCGGCCTCGTCGCGGCGCCGGGCCGCGTCCGCCGCGGCGAGGTGCGGATCGACGGCGCCGACATCCTGCACCAGCCGCCGGAGCGGCTGCGCCGCCTGCGCGGGGCGGTCATTTCGATGATCTTCCAGGACCCGCTGACCGCGCTGAACCCCGTCTTCACCATCGGCGAGCAGATCGTCGAGGTGCTGCGGGCCCACCAGCGCATCGGCCGCTCCGCCGCCCGCGCCCGCGCCATCGAACTGCTGGCCCGCGTCCAGATCCCCGACCCGGCGCGGCGGGTGGACGACTACCCGCACCAGCTCAGCGGCGGGCAGCGCCAGCGCGTGCTGATCGCCATGGCCATCGCCCTGTCGCCGAAGATCCTGATCGCCGACGAGCCGACCACGGCGCTCGACGTGACGGTGCAGGCGCAGATCCTCGACCTGCTCGCCGACCTCCAGGCGGAGACCGGCATGGCGCTGGTCCTCATCACCCACGACCTCGGGCTGGTCGCCAGATACGCCGACGACGTGGCGGTGATGTACGCCGGGCGGCTGGTCGAGACCGGCTCCATGGAGGAGGTCTTTACCCACCCCCGCCACCCCTACACCCGCGCGCTGTTCCGCAGCTGTCTCTTATACACATCTGACGCTGCCGACGATTATACGC
>NZ_JAUQTX010000250.1:0-9503 GCF_059803775.1 Azospirillum sp. UFLA03-27
CCGGCCCCCGCCCCGGCCGCCCCTCCGCCGGGTGGGGCCGGGGCGGGGGGCGGGGGGCCTTCCACCATGGCCGAGGACCCAGCGGTCGAAGGGGCGGCCGGAGCGGGAGCCGGGGCCGCCGTGGGAGCGCTCGGCTTGGCGGGAGCGGCCGGCGCCGGCTGGGCGACCACCGCCGCAGGGGCGGGGCCGGGCTTCGCCGGAGCCGAAGAGGCTGGAGCCGGGGCGGTCGGGGCCGGAGCGGCGGGAACCGGAACCACCGGAGCGGGAGCCGTCGGAGCAGGCACCGCCGTGGACGCTCCACCAGCCGCCGGCGGGGCGGACACCGGCGGAACCGCCGGGGCGGGCGGAGCCTCCGCCATCACGGTCGGGACGGACGCCGGGGCGGCGGGCGTTTCGGCGGGAGCCGGCACCGACGCGGTTTGGCCGCCACCATTCTGGCTGGCGCTGAAGGGCAGCGTGTCGAGCAGCGAGACCAGCCGGTCGGGCAGGGTCGGGACCAGATCGACCATCGAGCGGTCGGTCGCCGAAAGATAGTACCAGCCGCCGTAGACGATGCCCGCCAGCACCATCGTGCCGAGCAGGACGGTGCCGCCGGGGATGCGGCCTTCCGGCACCGGAGTCGGGAAATAGAGCTGCTGACTGCGCGTGCGGCCCGCCGCCTCGTCCTTGTAGCGGGTGAGGATGGTGTCCGGGTCGAGCCCCAGGCATTCCGCGTAGGAGCGCAGGAAGCCGGCGGCGTAGGTGGTGCCCGGCAGATCCTCGAACCGGCCCGCCTCGATAGCCTGCAGGTAGGGGTAGCGGATGCGCAGCATCGTCGCAACCTCGCGCAGGTCGTAGCCGAGGCTCTCGCGCGTTTCGCGCAGGGTATCGGACACGCTGGGGCCGGTCTGCGCCGCGCCGTCCTGCGCGGAGTCGTAGGAGCCGAAAACCTTGCGCTTGGCCATCATCTCAACCGTACCGTCGCCTCGGATGACTTATGGTCGCAGTCCCGGCATGGGTACGCCAGCCGCGGCGTCGGCGCAACCGGGAACGACCTTGATCCTGCCCTCTTGTATACGCCCTTCGTCCAAACCGCTGTAACAAAACACCGTCACGGCACAGCACAGCGCCGGATATGGCTCCAGGGTGGAGGAAGCGACCTTGGGCGCAAGCTTGGGCGGGGCCTCAGATGATGACGCCGTGGTCCTTGGCGAAGCTGCACAGCTTGTCGCGCAGGCTGTGGTCACCGCGCAGATAGAGCCCGTTCATGTACTGGCGCAGCGCCGCCACGTCGAGCGAGCGCAGCATCGTCTTCACCGGCCCGACCGAGGGCGGCGACATCGACAGGGTGCGGAAGCCGATGCCGATCAGCGCCATGGCGTCCAGCGGCCGGCCGGCCATCTCGCCGCAGATGCTGACCGGGACATCGGCGTCGCCGCAGGCCTCGACCAGCCGCCGCAGCAGGCTCATCATGGCCGGCGACAGCGGGTCGTAGCGGCCGGAGGTGCGCGGGTTGCCGCGGTCGCTGGCGAAGATGTACTGGGTCAGGTCGTTGGAGCCGACCGACAGGAAATCCACCCGCGGCAGCAGGGCCGGCAACTGCCAGAGCAGCGCCGGCACCTCGATCATCGTGCCGACGCGCACACGGCTGGGCGGCTCGCCGCCCTGAACCTTCAGCCGATTGATCTCCAGATCGAGCAGGCGGCGGGCGGCGTCGAACTCCGCCACCTCGGCGATCATCGGGAACATCACTGACAGCGGACGCCCGGCCGACGCCCGCAGCAGGGCGCGCAGCTGCTGACGCAGCAGCGACGGGTGGTCCAGCCCGATGCGGATAGCCCGCCAGCCGAGCGCCGGATTCTCCTCCCCCTCGCTGGCCGCGATGTAGGGCAGCATCTTGTCGCCGCCGACGTCGAGCGTGCGGAAGACCACCGGCTTGTCGTCGGTCTGGTCGAGGATGCGCGCATAGAGGTCGGTCTGCGCGTGGACGTCCGGGTAGGTGGAGCGCACCATGAAGGGGATTTCGGTGCGGTAGAGGCCGATCCCCTCCGCCCCGCTGGCCTTCAGGTGCGGCAGGTCGATCAGCAGGCCGCAGTTCAGTTGGATGGAAATCGGCACGCCATCCCGGGTGACCGAGGGCAGCGCACGGATCGCCTCGTACATCTGCTCCTTGCGGGCGCGCAGGGCCACGGCCTCCGCGAAGGCCATCTGGATGTCTTCCGCCGGGCGCACGAAGGCCTGCCCGTGGTCGCCGTCGACGATCACCGGGTCCAGCGGCTCGATCCGGTTCAGCGCATCGGGCGCCTGCACCACCGGGATGTTCAGCGCGCGGGCCACGATGCAGACGTGGCTGGACGGCGAGCCTTCCTCCAGGATCACGCCGCGCAGGCGGCGCTGGTCGTAGTCGAGAAGCTCCGCCGGTCCCATGGACCGCGCGACCAGGACGATGTCCTCCGGCAGCGTGCCGCCGTCGGCCTCCGACTTGCGCCCGGCGAGGTGCTGGAGCAACCGGTTGGTCAGGTCCTCCAGATCGAGCAGGCGTTCGCGGATGTAGGGGTCGGTCAGGTGGCTCATGCGGGCGCGGGTGTCGTTCTGCACCTGCTGCACCGCCCCTTCCGCCGTCAGACCCATGCGGATCGCCTCGCGGATGCGCGACAGCCACCCGCGGTCCTCCGCGAACATGCGGTAGGTTTCCAGGATGTCCTTGGGCTCGCTCAGCCCCGCCAGCGCCGCCGCGTTCAGCAGGTCGTCGATGGCGCTGTGCATGGTGGCGATGGCGGCGTTCAGCCGCGCCAGCTCGCTCTCCGCGTCCTCGGACACCATCTGGCGGATGGTCAGCTGCGGGCGGTGGATCACCGCCAGCCCCATCGCCAGACCGCTGGCCAGCGACGTGCCCGACAGGCGGGCCGGCAGCAGCGCCGGATCGCCGGTGGAGGCGACCTCCTGCGGGTTGACCAGCTCGCCCTGGGCGACCAGCTCGGCCACCACCATGGCGATGGTCTGGAGCGTCTCGACCTCGACCTCGGTGTAGCGGCGGCGGTCCTTGTGCTGGATGACCAGGACGCCGCGGACCTTGCCGCCGCGCAGGATCGGCACGCCGGCCAGCGACAGGAACGGGTCCTCCCCCGTTTCCGGGCGGTACGCGAAGCTGGGGTGCGACGGCGCGTTGTCCAGCGCGATGGGCCGCGCGTGGCCGGCGATGTCGCCGACGATGCCCTCGCCCACGCGCAGGCGGGTGTTGTGCACGGCGTCCTGGTTCAGGCCGAGCGTGGAGAACAGCTCCAGCACCTCGCCCGCCCGCATGACGTAGCAGGAGCAGACGTCCGCCCCCATCTCCATGCCGATCAGGGTGACGATCTTGTCAAGCCGCTCCTGGCCCGAGCCGGAGCCCGCCATGACGTCGCGCAGCCGCGCCAGCAGGCGGCGCGAGGCGGCGCCGTCGAAGCCCGGCGAGGCGGAGGGGATGTCACCCACGACGCCATTCATCTCATGCCGCCCCCAGAATGGCCGATTGACCGGTGGCCGACCGGCCGATATCCGGCTGCTCATCGGCGTCAATGTGCGGGGAGCGGGCGGCCAGCGCCGCTTCGGCCTGGACAATCAGGTCGCCGATGATCTCGGCCACCGGCTGCTCGCGCGTGACCAGCCCGACGCTCTGGCCGGCCATCAGCGAGCCGCTCTCCACGTCGCCGTCGATCACCGCGCGGCGCAGCGCGCCGGCCCAGAAATGCTCGATCTCCAGAATGCCTTCGTCGCGCGTCTTCTCGCCGCGGTCCACGCGGGCGATGACTTCGCGCTGAAGCTCCATGAAGCGCTTCGACCCGGCGTTGGTCAGCGCCCGCACCGGGATCACCGGAAAGCGCGGGTCGATCTGCACGGACGCCTGGGCGTCGCGCGCCGAGGCCTTGATGAAGACCTGCTTGAAGCGCTGGTGCGCGATGGATTCGGTGGCGCAGACGAAGCGGGTGCCGATCTGCACGCCCGCTGCCCCCTGCTCCAGATAGGACAGGATGGCCTCGCCGCGCCCGATGCCGCCGGCCACAAAGACCGGGACCTCGCGCAGGTCGGGCAGGATCTCCTGCGCCAGGACGGTGGTGGAGACGGGGCCGATGTGGCCGCCGGCCTCCGTGCCCTCGATCACCAGGGCGTCGATGCCGAGCTTGACCATCCGCCGGCCGCTGACCAGCGTCGGAGCGAAGGTCATGGCGCGGGCGCCGCCGTCCTTGATGCGCTTGATGGTGGCGCCGCTGGGGAAGCCCCCGGCGATCACCACGTGGCTCACCGCCAGCTCCCGGCAGACGTCGATCAGACGATCGAGCTCCGGGTGCATGTTGATGAGGTTGACGCCGAAGGGCTTCGCGGTCAGCGTCCGCGTGGCGGCGATCTCCGCCGCCAGCAGGTCCGGCGGCATCGAGCCGCAGGCCAGCACGCCGAAGCCCCCGGCGTTGGAGATGGCGGAGACGAGGTGGCGCTCCGACACCCAGCTCATCGCACCGCCCATGATGGCGGTGCGCGTGCCGAGGAAGGCGCAGCCACGCTCCCACAGCCGGTCGAGTCGGGCGCCTGCGACCGCGTCGGACCTGGCGTCGGTCATCGCCGCCCCTCCCCCTTCACCGCGACTCAGGCCGCGTCCAGCCCGTAGGCGGTGTGCAGCGCGCGCAGCGCCAGCTCCGCATACTCCTCGGCGATCAGGACGGAGATCTTGATCTCGGAGGTGGAGATGACCTGGATGTTGATGCCCTTGTCGGCCAGCGCCTTGAACATGCGCTGCGCGACGCCGGCGTGGCTGCGCATGCCGACGCCGATCACCGACACCTTCACCACGTTGGCGTCAGAGACGATGCGCTTGTAGTTCAGCTCGGCCTTCGCGTCCTCCAGCACCTTGACGGCGCGAGCGATGTCGGCCTTGCCGACCGTGAAGGTCATGTCGGTGGACTTGCCGTCTTCCGACACGTTCTGGACGATCATGTCGACATTGACGGCGGCGTCGGTCAGCGGACCGAAGATGCTGGCCGCCACGCCCGGACGGTCGGCGACGCCGATGAGGGTGATCTTCGCCTCGTCGCGGCTGTAGGCGATGCCGCTCACAACTTCCTTTTCCACGATCTCGTCCTCGTCAACAACAAGGGTACCGGGAAGCGCGCTGCCGGCGGCCTCCTCGAAGCTCGACAGAACCTGCACGCGCACGCGGTGGTTCATCGCCATCTCGACCGAGCGGGTCTGCAGGACCTTCGCCCCCTGCGACGCCAGCTCCAGCATCTCCTCGTAGGTGATCTTGGAGAGCTTGCGCGCCTTGGTGACGATGCGCGGGTCGGTGGTGTAGACGCCGTCCACATCGGTGTAGATGTCGCAACGGTCGGCCTTCAGCGCCGCCGCGAGGGCGACCGCCGAGGTGTCGGAGCCGCCGCGGCCCAGCGTGGTGATCCGCCCGCTTTCGGTCACGCCCTGGAAGCCGGCGACCACGGCGACCTCGCCGGTGTTCATCCGCTTGTCCAGCTCCGCCGTGTCGATGGACACGATGCGCGCCTTGCCGTGCGTCTCGTCGCTGTAGATCGGAATCTGCCAGCCGAGCCAGGACCGCGCCTGGATGCCGAGCGACTGCAGCGCGATGGCGAGGAGACCGGAGGTCACCTGCTCGCCCGAAGCGACGATGGCGTCGTACTCGCGCGCGTCGTGCAGCTTGTCGATGTCGTTGCAGTATTTCACGAGCTGGTTGGTCACGCCGGACATCGCCGACACGACGACGGCGACCTGATGCCCCGCCTTAACTTCCTGCTCGACCTTTCGGGCCACGTTCTTGATGCGGTCGATGTCGCCGACCGACGTGCCGCCGAACTTGAGGACGATCCGCGCCATACCTCACACCATGTCTGGGCCGGCAAAAAAGCCGGCAGTCCGCGCCCCCGCTCTACCGTTGCCGGCGCGGGGCGGCGTATCCATACTCTGTCGCTCACAGCGAGGCAAGTTCGCCCCGCAATTGTTCTCGCAATCCAAGCATACGGGATTTTCTTCATGACCGCGACCGCCGGAACCGCAGGCACCGCAGGCACTGTCGACCCTCAGGACATCGCCCGCTTTTCGGCCATCGCCGCGGAATGGTGGGACCCCACCGGCAAGTTCCGGCCCCTGCACCGGCTGAACCCGCTGCGGCTGGCCTACATCCGCGACACGCTGTGCCGCCGCTTCGGCCGCGACCCGCTGGCGGCGGAGCCGCTGAAGGGCCTGCGCATCGTCGACATCGGCTGCGGCGGCGGCCTGCTGTCGGAGCCGGTCGCCCGCATGGGCGCCACCGTGGTCGGCGTGGACGCGGCCGAGCGCAACGTCCGCACCGCCACCGCCCACGCCGCGGAAACCGGCACCCCCGTCGACTACCGCGCCACCACCGCCGAGGCCCTGGCCGCCAGCGGCGAGCGCTTCGACGCCGTGCTGGCGATGGAGGTGATCGAGCATGTCGCCGACGTGCCGCTGTTCGTGAAGTCCTGCGCGGCGCTGACGGCGCCGGGGGGCGCGCTGTTCCTGGCGACGCTGAACCGCACGCCGAAGTCCTTCGCGCTGGCCATCGTCGGGGCGGAATACATCCTGCGCTGGCTGCCCCGCGGCACCCACAACTGGCGCCAATTCCTGCGCCCCGGCGAACTGGCCGCCGCCGTGCGCGCCGAAGGGATGGCGATCCGCGACCTGACCGGCATCACCTACAACCCGCTGTCCGACGAATTCCGGCTGAACCCGCGCGATCTCGACGTGAACTACATGGGCTGGGCGGAGCGGTCCTGAACGTACAGAGCATCGGCGACGCGTACGGGCGTACATACGTACGCGTTGCCGATGTCGGCTGCAGAGGCGGTGGCATCGGGAGCCGCACAACAAAAAACGGGAGAGCCGCCGGCTCTCCCGTTTCATGTTCGCAAGGAAACGCGCCTTACGCCGCGTGGCTGGCTTCGTGCTGGGTCAGCAGCGCGTAGATCGCGTCCGCCGAGTCCGAACCGCGCAGCTTTTCGCACATCGATTGGTCACGCAGCAGGCGCGACACACGGGCCAGCGCCTTCAGATGGTCGGCGCCGGCATGATCCGGAGCCAACAGCAGGAAAATCAGATCGACCGGTTGCTCATCGATCGCATCGAAGTCGATGGGCCGCTCCAGCCGGGCGAAGACGCCGTGGACACGGTCGAGGTTGGGCAGCTTGCCGTGCGGGATGGCGATGCCATGCCCCACGCCGGTGGTGCCCAACCGCTCGCGCTCCAGAAGGACGTCGAAGATCGCCCGTTCGTGCTGGCCGGTCAGCTCGGACGCCTTGCGCGCCAAGTCCTGCAGGGCCTGCTTTTTGCTGCCGGCCTTCAGGTTCGGGAGAATGGCGTGCGGCGTGATGAGATCGAGCATGACGCTTTGGGTGTGGTTGGAACAGAGACCGGACTCAGGCGCCGGCCTTCTCCGCCGGGTCGACCCAACCGATGTTGCCATCGGCGCGGCGGTAGACCAGATTCAGGCGGCCATGGGCGCCGTTGCGGAACATCAGGGCCGGAGCGTCGGCGAGTTCCATGCGCATCACCGCCTCGCTGACCGCCAGGGTCGCGATGTTGGTTTCCATCTCGGCGATCACGATGGGCTGCGCCTCTTCGGCAGCGGCCTCTTCGCTCTCCACATGGGCCTCGTCCTTCTCCGCTTCCAGGATCTGGTAGCGGGCCGGGAAGGCTTCCTGCGCGGGGGCTTCGACGCTGTGGTGGTCGCGCAGACGGCGCTTGTAGCGGCGCAGGCGCTTGGCCAGCTTCTCGCACGCGGTGTCGAAGGCGGGATACGGCTCGGTGGCGTCGGACGCGCTCTGAAGGACGATCCCACGACCGACGTGCACCTGAATGTCGGCCTTGAACAGGTGCGCTTCGCGCGTCAGGACGACGTTGGCCTCGATCGGCTTGTTGAAATACTTGCCGACGATGGTGTTCAGGCTGTCCGCGACGTGGGTGCGCAGAGCGTCGCCAACGTCAAGCTGCTTGCCTTTGACGGTCAGTTGCATTTTGGGATGTTTCCAATCTGGTCCGCGATAGACATAGGACGACGGAAGGCCGCCACGTGCGGACGGGGACCATAGTGACGGCGGTATGGGCTGTCAATCAAGGACGGCCCCCTCCCGGCCCGGTTACATGCGTGACATCTTGGCACGGCGTCGCTGCACCGATGACGGAATGCGCATCGCTTCACGATACTTCGCGACCGTCCGGCGCGCAATGTCGATCCCTTCACCACGAAGAATTTCGACGATTTTATCGTCCGACAGCACGTCCTCGGGCTTCTCGGCGTCGATCATCGCCTTGATGCGGTAACGCACGGCCTCCGCCGAGTGGGCCGCCTGCCCGTCGGCCCCCTGGATGGCGGAGGTGAAGAAATACTTCAACTCGAACACGCCGCGCGGCGTCGCCATAAACTTGTTGGTTGTGACGCGACTGACCGTGCTCTCGTGCATGCCGATCGCTTCGGCGATGTCGCGCAGGATCAGCGGCTTCAAATGCGAGACGCCGTGGATGAAAAAGGCGTCCTGCTGCCGGATGATCTCGCTGGCCACCTTCAAAATCGTGGTGGCGCGCTGGTGCAGCGACTTGACCAGCCAGTTGGCCGACTGGAAGCGCTCGGTGATGTATTCCTTGTCCGCCTTGTTGCGGGCGGTGCCGGAGATGCGCGCGAAATAGCGGTGGTTGACCAGCACCCGCGGCAAAGTGTCCGGGTTCAGGTCGATCAGCCAGCCGCCGCCGGGGTTGGCGCGCATCAGGATGTCGGGGGTGACGAGCTGGGCGGGCGTGTGGTCGAAGCTGAGCGCCGGCTTGGGGTTCAGCTTGCGGATCTCCGCCACCATGTCGGCGACGTCCTCGGCGTCCACGCCGCAGACCTTCATCAGCGCCGGCAGGTTGCGCGCCGCCAGCAGCTCCAGATGGTCGAGCAGGGCCTCCATCGCCGGGTCGAAGCGGTTCTTCTCGCGCAGCTGGATCGCCAGGCACTCCTTGAGCGAGCGCGCGAAGATGCCCGGCGGGTCGAAGCGCTGGCAGGCGGCGAGCACCCGCTCCACCCGTTCCGGAGCGCAGCCGAGCTGCCCGGCGAGGCTCTCGACCTCCAGCCCGGTGATCCAGCCGGCCTCGTCCAGCATGTCGATCAGCGCCAGACCGATGAGCTGGTCGCCGAGGTCCGGCAGGTCGATCTTCAGCTGCTCGGTCAGATGGTCGCGCAGGCTCTTCTGGCCGGTCAGCGTGGCTTCCAGGTTGGACTCGTCGTCCTCGAAGCCGCCGCGGCCGCCGCGCTCCTGCCAGGAGCCGTAGACGTCGCTGGAGCCGTCCGTCCCATCGGAGAAACGGTCGTCGGAATAGACATTCTCGAAATCGGTGTCGAGCGGCGCGTCGGAGGCCGATCCCATCGTCTCCGACGACGTCATCTCCACCGTGTCGCGGGTGCGCCCGTCGGTCATCGGCGGCTGGCGCTCCTCCGGCGCGGCGAGGTCCACCGCCTGTCTCTTATACACATCTCCGAGCCCACGAGACTATAA
>NZ_JAUQTX010000251.1:0-9446 GCF_059803775.1 Azospirillum sp. UFLA03-27
AGCGACCCGCGATGCCAGTCCCACCCGGAACCGGTCCGCGGCCAACGGTCAAAACCGCCGCCTGCGCATCCCTTCTCGATTTTCACGATCAACGATGTCAAAGATCCATTCACCCGGCGAACCACGCAAAATGACGGTCGGCAAACTGGCCGTGATCGTCATCGGGTTTTTGAAGGCCGGAGAAGCACAAACGATCGTTCGTGCCAGCGGAGGGTCAATCTAGCGCTTACGGCAGAGAGCGTCAAGCCCTTTGTTTCGTATTCACCGAACCGCCTAGACCGCCTGGGGCGGAAAACGGATCGGCCAGCGCCCTGACCTCCACCCCTCCAGTCTTTCGGGGCGCCCCTCCGGACCGCGTCCGGCGAGGGAGGCGCTGTATAGGGCAGCGTCCGCAGCCGATCCAGCGAAAAGACTCGTTCAGCAACAGATTCGATTCTGAGCCGGAGACGACAAAAGAGCGTGGCGGCTGGACAGGCCCCGGGCCGCGCCTTTATGGTTTTATCCCGAAACCGCAGGCACAGGGGAGCCGGCATGCGCCCAAGCGCGCGCGCGACCGCTGAGGTCATGGCGCAGGTTCTGCGGACGACCGCCAGCCTTGCCTTTGCCGATGGGCTGAACCCGGCCCAGTGGGCGGCGCTGCGTTACTTCGCCCAGGCGAACGCGAGCGCCCGGAACGTCGTGGCCTTCGCCCGCCATCACGGGACGACCAAGGGCACGGCCAGCCAGACCATCGCAGCCCTTCTGAAAAAGGACCTGCTGGAGCGTCACCCCAGCGAGACCGACCGCCGTTCCATCCGGTTGACCCTCACGACGCGGGGGCGGACCATGCTCGCCAACGATCCGCTGAACGAGCTGGTCGCGGCGATCGACGGCTTGGCGCCGGCCCAGCACGGTGCCCTGGCCGCGGGGCTGGACGAGCTGTTGCGCACGCTGCTGTCCCGCCGCACCGAGAGCGGGGAGCGCGACAGCGGCGCGCTGGGGACCTCCGGTCATGCCGACCGCAACGGCGCCGCGGCGGATTGAACCGTCCGCGCCATCCGCACTTCACGCCATCGCATTGGGAGCGACGGAGCCATGGCCCGAATTCTGGTGATCGACGACGTTCCGGCCTTCACGGCGCTGCTGCGCATGACGCTGGAGACGCTGGGCCATCAGGTGGCGGAGGCCAATGACGGCCTGGCCGGCCTGTCCCTGCTGGAGCGCGAGCCCTTCGACCTCACCATCGTCGACATGATGATGCCCGGCCTGGACGGAATCGAACTGATCCGCCGCCTGCGCGCCCGCGGCGCATCCCAGGTTCCAAGCATCATTGCCATGTCCGGCGGCACGGACGACTTTCCGGCGGCCTTCTCGCTGAATTTGTCGGCCATGCACGGCGCCGACCGCGTGCTGTACAAACCCTTCGACACCAGCGAGTTGACCACGGCCGTGGAGGAGCTGCTGGCCGCCCGCGCCGCCTGACGCCACGGCATCGCCGCCACAGCGCGATCTTTTTGCCCGGCGCCGGACTTTTTTTGCGCGTTCCGATCCTTCGCACACCCGCTGCGCTTGCGGCGGTCGTTATTGCGCCGCATACAGACGCCGTCCCGGACGGCCGGCGTCCGGCCCGACCCAGCCAGCGCGCGGCCCATGCACGACCCCAAACTGCTTTTCGACGTCCTGTTCCTGCTGCTGGCGGCGGTGGTGATCGTCCCCTTGTTCCAGGCGCTGCGCATCCCGGCGGTGCTCGGCTATCTGGTGGGCGGGGCGCTGCTGGGTCCGCACACGCCGGGACCGGTGGTGGACATGGAGCTTCCCCAGGTCCTGTCCGAATTCGGGGTGGTCTTCCTACTCTTCGCCATCGGGCTGGAGCTGCCTCTGTCGCGCCTGCGGGCGATGCGGCGCTACATCTTCGGGTTGGGGCTGATGCAGGTCGTCCTGACCAGCGCCGCCATCGCCGCCGTCGCCTACGCGCTGGGCGAGAACGTGGCGGCGGCGCTGGTGATCGGCGGCATGCTGGCCTTCTCCTCCACCGCCACGGTGCTGAAGCTGCTGGTCGAGCGCGGGGAGACGGTGGCGCGCTTCGGGCGCGTGTCGGTCGCCGTGCTGATCTTCCAGGATCTGGCCGTCGTGCCGCTGCTGACCCTGCTGCCGCTGCTGGCCGGCGGCGACACCAGCATCCCCTGGGCGCTCGCCCTCGCCGGGGTCAAGGCCGTTGCGGCGATCGGCGCCATCATGCTGCTGGGCCGCTTCGTGGTGCGCCCGGTCTATCACTTCGTGGCCTCGGCGAAGAGTCCGGAGGTCTTCACGGCGACCAATCTGCTGGTCGTCCTGGCGGTCGCTTGGCTGACGGCGGAGGCCGGCATGTCGATGGCGCTGGGCGCCTTCCTGGCCGGCATGCTGATGGCCGACACCGCCTACCGCCATCAGGTGGAGGCCGACATCGAGCCGTTCCGCGGCCTGCTGCTCGGCCTGTTCTTCATGACCGTGGGGATGACGCTGGACCTGCCGGCCATGCTCCAGCGCGCCGACGACATCCTGATGGTGACCGCGGCGCTTCTGGTCGGAAAGAGCATCCTGCTGTTCCTGCTCTGCCGCCTGTCGGGGCTCGGGCTGGCGACCTCGCTGCGCATCGGGCTGCTGCTGTCGCAGGGCGGTGAGTTCGCCTTCGTGCTGATCGGCAAGGCGACGCGGCTGGCGGTGCTGGAGGGCGAGACGGGGCTGCTGCTGTCCTCCTGTGTGGCGCTCAGCATGGCGGTGACGCCGCTGATCGGCGCCATCGCCCAGCGGCTGGCCCAGAGGGTCGAGGCCCGCTACGGCGCCGAGGCTTTCGGGGTGGAGACCAGCGACATCACCGGCCATGTGCTGATCGCCGGCTATGGCCGGGTCGGGCGCGCCGTCGCCCGGCTGCTGCGCACCCACGACATTCCCTACGTCGCATTGGACCTCGACCCGCAGCGGGTGGCGGCGGCGCGGGCCGAAGGGCTGCCGGTCTATTACGGCGATTCCAGCCAGATCGGCGTGCTGCGCGCCGCCGGGATCGAGCGGGCGCGGGCCGCGGTCATCACCGTCAACCGCCCTGACATGGCGGAGCGCGCCGTGGAGGCCATCCGCCGGGCCGCCCCGCGCCTGGCCATCGCCGCCCGCGCCCACGACCTGGACCGCGGCGCGCGGCTGAAAAAGGCCGGAGCCAGCGCCGTGGTGCCGGAGACGCTGGAGGCCAGCCTGCAGCTGGCCAGCCTCGTGCTGCGCACCGCCGGGGTGGACGCCGAGACCATCGACCAGAGCCTGAAGAGCGTCCGCGACCGCGGCTACGACGCGCTCAGCGAGCCCGCCGACCAGAACGACTGAGCGGTTGCGTCAGCGCTCCACCCGCCACAGGTCAAACACGGTGCCGCGGTAAACCTCCTCCGCGCCCGGCGGCGGTTTCAGCCCGGCCGCGCGGAAGACGTCGGAGAACATCACCAGCACGTAATCGTACTTGTCCCGCCAGCCGATGTAGTGCGGGCAGGGCTCGACATGATCGCGCAGGGTCGCCTCTTCGGGACGGGAGAGCAGGCGGACATCCACCGGAACCCCCTCGTAGATCGCCATGCAGCGGTCGCGGTAGGGCTGGGTCACCGTCAGCGGCTGCTTGCCGGGATGGCTGAACAAGGTCGGGACGAAGGCGCGCCGCTCCACGGTGATCAGCGACGGCAGATGGATGAGGCTGGGCAAGGCGACCAGCGCATGCCGCCAGGGCGGCTGGGTGAGCAGGAACTCCCGCGTGTTGCAGCAGCCGGCCTCCTGCCCCGCCCAGGCGATCAGGACGGACCGTCCGGGCTCGATCCGCTCCATGGCGCGGCGCAGGTCGGCCACATCGTCCTCATAGGCCAGCCAATTGAGCGTCAGCACGCCGGTCCGCACCGTCAGCAGGGCGAGCAGCCCGGCGGCGAAGGCCGCCGCGGCGCGGGCGCTGGGAAAACGGATGTCGGTGCCGGCCACCAGCAGGAAGGCCGCCAGAATCCAGAAGCGGATCGACACGAAATAGGTGCCGAAGAAGGGGTCGGGCACGACGAAGAAGGCCAAAACGAACAACCCCACCGCCAGCATCATCGCCGGCGCGGCGCGCAGCCAGCCGGCCAGACGCGCCGCCACCATGCCGCCGAGGATCAGCAGCAGGGTCGCCACATCCAGCAGCGTGTTGTAGTTCAGGACCGGAGCCAGCATGTCGTGCAGCCGATAACGCCACTGCTTCAGCTCGGCCAGCTTCTTCAGCCGCCAGTAGATTTCCTTCAGCAGCAGGACCGGCGTGCTGTCCCGCGCGCCCACCGCCGCCGCGTCGGACTGCAGGAGATGGGTCCCCACCGTGCCGGCGAACAGCGCCACGGGAAGGGCGAGCAGCGCGGCGAAGCGCAGGGCGTCGCGCCCGAGATTGGCGAGCGTCAGCGGCTTTCGCCCCTGCCCCATGTATTTCACCGCCTCCACCGCGAACAGGCAGAGCAGGAAGGAGCCGAGCACGATGGCGTGGGCGAAATAGAGGAACAGGGCGCAGCCCATACCCGCAGGCACCTGCCAGCGCCGCCCCGCCAGCGCGATCCACAGCGACAGCCCGACCAGCAGGAAGCCGAGGCCGAGCGAAAAGCTCATGAAGCCGCCGATCAGCGTGGCGTTGTGGATGAACAGCGCGCCGCACAGCGGCCACAGGCTCCACCGCCCGAACAGCGTGCGGTTCAGCAGCATCGCCCCGAACAGGGTGAGCAGCCCGGCCAGCGCCATGTAGACGCGCCCGGCGACATACAGAGGCAGCACGCTGGCGAGCGGCAGCATCACCGCCTCCATCAGCAGGTTCGGAACCGGCGTCAGGGAGGCCGTGTAATGGTCGGCCAGGAAGGGGTCTGACCGGACATGCAGCAGCACGTCCACCCGCGCCAGATGGTTCGGGTAGTCGAGCAATGGCGGCATCTCCACCAGGATGAGCGGCAGCAGAAGCAGCGCTAGGATCACCGGCAGCGTGAGCGCCAGCGGCGGCGACCAGGCTCCAGCCCCGGCGTCCGTCCGCAGGGCGGCGGAGCCGGTGGCCTGCGACAGTCCTGAATGGTCCACCGGTGCCTCCTGCATTGGGTGCAATGCGGAAGGCTCAACACATCCACTGTCCGCATCGCCAGAAGGCAATGGCGTTACGATTCGGCGTTGGACTTAGTCCATGGCCCCGACGGGGCAGGCCCCATGGCCCGCTGGGACTCCATCGGCATGAGGGCGGGAGCCCTCCCCGCCCCTTTTCGAGGATAGGCCGGGCTTCGTCAGGCTGTCGTCACGGCTGCGGGAAGACACGGGCGCGGGCGATGTGGACGGCGCACTGGTCGCCGGGGCGCAGCCCCAGGGCGGACAGGCGCTCGCGGTCCATCTCGGCTTCCAGCGGCAGGCCGGCGAGGTCGATCTCGATCCGCGCGTCCGGTCCCACCACATGGATGCCCGACACCCGGCCTGGTCCCGCGGCGCTGGGGCTCAGCCCCAGATCGTGCGGGCGCACATAGGCGATGGCCGGGCCGCGGACCGTGCCGTCGGCGGGGATCGACAGCGCGCCGTTGGCCGTCCGCGCCACCCCGTCCGCCACCACACAGTCGAAACGGTTCACCTGCCCGAGGAACTCGTAGACGAAGGCGGAGGCCGGGCGGTCGTAGACCTCCGCCGGGCTGCCCACCTGCTCGATCCGTCCCTGGCTCATCACCACCACGCGGTCGGCCAACTCCAGCGCCTCCTCCTGGTCATGGGTGACGAAGACGGAGGTGATGTGGATGTCCTCGTGCAGCTTGCGCAGCCAGCGCCGCAACTCCTTGCGCACCTTGGCGTCGAGCGCACCGAACGGTTCGTCGAGCAGCAGGACCTTCGGCTCGATGGCCAGCGCGCGGGCCAGCGCCACGCGCTGCCGCTGCCCGCCGGAGAGCTGCGCCGGGTAGCGGTCGGCGAAATGGGCGAGCTGGACCAACTCCAGCAATTCCATGACGCGCCGCTTGATCTCGGTCGAGGTCGGGCGCTGGCCGCGCGGCCGCACCTTCATCCCGAAGGCCACGTTGTCGAAGACGGACATGTGGCGGAACAGCGCGTAATGCTGGAAGACGAAGCCGACCTGCCGCTCCCGCGGGGTGAGGCTCAGCGCCTCCTCCCCGTTGAGCAGGAGGCTGCCGGAATCGGCGAACTCCAGCCCCGCCATGATGCGCAGAAGGGTCGTCTTGCCCGACCCCGACGGGCCGAGCAGAGCCAGAAGCTCGCCCGAGCGGACCTCGAGGTCCACCGCATCGAGCGCGCGGAAACTGCCGAATTGCTTGGTGATGCCGGAAACCTGGATCGCCATGACGTGCGTCGCCTCAATGCCGGGTGGCCGCCAGCTCAGCCCCGAAGCGCCATTCCAGCACCGTCTTCACGACCAGCGTGACAAGGGCGAGCATGGCCAGCACCGAGGCCACCGCGAAGGCAGCGACCAAGTTGTATTCGTTGTAAAGGATTTCGACATGCAGGGGCATCGTGTTGGTCTCGCCCCGGATATGGCCGGACACCACCGACACCGCGCCGAACTCGCCCATCGCGCGGGCGTTGCACAGCAGGACGCCGTACAGCAGCCCCCATTTGATGTTGGGCAGGGTGACGCGCCAGAAGGTCTGCCAGCCGGACGCGCCCAGCACCAGCGCCGCCTCCTCCTCCTCGTTGCCCTGCTCCTGCATCAGCGGGATCAGCTCCCGGGCGACGAAGGGGAAGGTGACGAAGACGGTGGCGAGCACCAGCCCCGGCACGGCGAAGATGATCTGGATGCCCTGCGACTTCAGGAACGGCCCCATCAGCCCGTGCAGCCCGAACAGCAGCACGTAGATCAGGCCGGAGATCACCGGCGACACCGAAAACGGCAGGTCGATCAGCGTGATCAGCACGTCCTTGCCGCGGAAGTCGAACTTGGCGATGCACCAGGACGCCGCCACCCCGAAGAGGAGGTTCATCGGCACGGCGATGGCCGCGACGATCAGCGTCAGCTTGATCGCCGCCACCGCGTCCGGCTCCACCAGCGCCGCCCAGTAGGCGTCCGTGCCGCGGCGCAGCGCCTCGACGAAGACCGCGACCAGCGGCAGGACCAGGAACAGCAGCAGGAAGGCCAGCGCCGTGGCGATCAGAAGCCCCTTCACCCAGCCGCTGTCGGCCAGCGCCGGGGTGAACCCGACGGCTTTCTTAGCGAGCATGGCGGGACCTCATCCAGGCTTGCAGCAGGTTCAGGGCCAGCAGCAGCACGAAGGACGCCATCAGCATCAGCACGCCGACCGCGGCGGCGCCGGCATAGTCGTACTGCTCCAGCTTGATGACGATCAGCAGCGGAATGATTTCCGACAGGCCGGGGATGTTGCCGGCGATGAAGATCACCGAGCCGTATTCCCCCACCCCGCGGGCGAAGGCCAGCGCGAAGCCGGTCAGCAGGGCCGGCAGAAGCGCCGGGAACACAACCCGCCGGAAGGACTGCCAGCGCGTGGCGCCCAGCGCCGCGGCGGCCTCCTCCTCCTCCGGCGGCAGATCCTGGAGGATCGGCTGCACGGTGCGGACCACGAAGGGCAGGCCGATGAAGGTCAGGGCGATGGCGATGCCCAGCGGCGTGAAGGCCACCCTCAGCCCGAACCATTCCATCAGCAGGGAGCCGATCCAGCCGTTGGGCGCGTAGAGCGCGCTGAGCGCGATGCCGGCCACCGCGGTGGGCAGGGCGAAGGGCAGGTCCACCAGCGCGTCGACGATCCGGTCGCCGGGGAAGCGGTAGCGCACCAGCACCCAGGCGACGATGAAGCCGAAGACGGCGTTGATCGCGGCGGCGGCCAGCGACAGCCCGAAGCTGACCTTGAAGGCGGCCAGGACGCGCGGCGTCAGCACCGCGTCCCAGAAGCCGGACCAGCCCAGCCCCGCCGCCTTCAACGCCAGCGCGGCCAGCGGCAGCAGGACGATCAGGGACAGATAGGTCAGCGTGAATCCCAGGGTCAGCCCGAAGCCGGGCAGGACGCTGGGTTTTCGAAGAACGCTCAACACCGTGCCCCCCGTATTGGGAAGCACGGCGTCGCTGGTGGTTGCCGCGACCACGGGTCAGCGGCCCTTCTGGTAGATCTGGTCGAAGACGCCGCCATCCGCGAAATGCTTCTCCTGCGCCGTGCGCCAGCCCCCGAAGGAACCGTCGATGGTCACAAGCTTAACATTCGGGAAGCGATCCGCATACCGCGCAGCGACCTCCGGCAAGCGCGGGCGGTAGAAGTTCTTCGCCGCGATCTCCTGCGCTTCGGGGGTATAGAGGAAGTTCAGGTAGGCTTCCGCCGCCTTGCGCGTTCCCTTGCGGTCGACCACCGAATCGACGACCGTGACCGGCGGCTCCGCCAGGATCGACAGCGACGGCACGACGATGTCGAACTTGTCGGCGCCGAACTCCTGGAGCGACAGGAAGGCCTCGTTCTCCCAGGCCAGCAGAACGTCGCCGAGCTGCCGCTGGGTGAAGGTGACGGTGGAGCCGCGGGCGCCGCTGTCCAGCACCGGGACATTCTTGAACAGGTCGGCGACGAACTGCTTGGCCTTGGCCTCGTCGTTGCCGTTCTTCTCCAGCGAATAGGCCCAGGCCGCCAGATAGTTCCAGCGCGCCCCGCCCGAGGTCTTCGGGTTCGGGGTGATGACCTGGACGCCCGGCTTCAGCAGGTCGTCCCAATCCTTGATCTGCTTCGGGTTGCCCTTGCGGACCAGGAAGACGATCGTCGAGGTGTAGGGGGAGCTGTTGTTCGGCAGGCGCGTCTGCCACGTCTTCGGCAGGGCGCCGGAATCGGCGATGGCGTCGATGTCGTAGGCCAGCGCCAGCGTCACCACGTCGGCGTCCAGCCCGTCGATGACCGAGCGCGCCTGCTTGCCCGACCCGCCGTGCGACTGCTTGACGGTCACCGTCTGGCCGTTTTCCGCCTGCCATTTCTTGGCGAACGCCTTGTTGAACTCCACATAGAATTCACGGGTGGGGTCGTAGGAGACGTTCAGCAGCGTGGTCTGCGCCTTGGCAGGCGCGATGGTCAGCATGGCGAGGGCGACACCCGCGGCCATTGCGGACAGCCGGCCTATGGAGAACCGGTTCGCGCGGAGCGCGGAGAGCCGATCACGAAACGACATGGCACACTCCCTCGGTATGGTTCATTGAGGCACCGGCCCTGGAGGCCACGCACCGCACCGTTGTTTACAAAGCCGGCCATTGCACCGGATCGACTGGGCCGTATTCACATTCTTTATAATGTATATGCAATATCCATTTGCCTCCTAGAGTTTGCATGATTCCGGGAAGGCCGCAAGGCTGTTTTTTGTCATTCTCCATATCGTCGCGAGACAATTTCACATAATTTTGTGAAATAGGAGGCTTTGGATCGGGCTGGAAGCGATGCGGCGGATCGCTATCATGCGCTGTCTCTTATACACATCTGACGCTGCCGACGATTATACGC
>NZ_JAUQTX010000252.1:0-9372 GCF_059803775.1 Azospirillum sp. UFLA03-27
GCGTATAATCGTCGGCAGCGTCAGATGTGTATAAGAGACAGGGGTCGGGGCGCAGATAGGGCACGGCGGCGGGCAGGTCGTCCAGCTTGGTCCCGAAGGCGCGCGGCAGGCTCATCAGCGGGCATTCCAGATCGAAGTCCGGCAACGGGTGGCCGCGGGCGATCAGCCGCTCCACCCCCGGCAGACCGGACAGCACGCTCATCAAGGGCGGCTGCACCTCCAGGATCACCCGCGCCCCGCGCTCCGCCACCAGCGGGACGTAGCGGACGAACTGCAGGGTGTCGCCCAACCCCTGCTCGGCATAGAGCAAAATGGTGCGCCCGGCGATGTCGCCGCCGCTCCAGGTGGGCTGCACGAAGCGGCGCCACGGCGGTTCCGCCCGCGCGTCGTGGCGGCGCCAGTCGAACTCCGGCCAGCCGCCCTCACAGTCCCCGGCCAGCAGCCGGGCGAAGCCGCGGTTCCAGCGCATCCCGGCGTCACCGGGACGCGCCTCCAGCACCCGATCAAAGTCGGCAAGAGCCTCCACCGGTCGGGCCATGGCGAGCAGCGCACCACCGCGCGCTGCGCACAAAGACGGGCCGGAGAAACCGCATCCCTCCGCCGCGGCGAAGGCCGCCAGCGCCTCGTCGAAGCGGCCCTGCCCGGCCAGCAGCGACCCGAGATTTCCCCAGGCTGCGCCATAGCCGGGGGCGAGGTCCAGCGCCGCGCGGTAGGCAGCCTCCGCCTCGTCCCAGCGCTTCTGCGCGGCACAGGCGGAGCCGAGCATCATCCGGGCCGCCGGCGATTCCGGCGCCAGCGCGGCGGCGCGGCGAGCCGCGCGCTCCGCCGCCGCCGCCCGCCCTCCAGCCAAGGCCGTTTCGGCGAGATTCACCAGGGCGTCCGCCGAGGCCGGGAGCAGGGCCAAGGCCCTTTGCGCCGAACAGGTGGCCTCCGGCACGCGGTTCAAATCGCGCAGAGCGGCGGCCCTGCTGGTGTGGGCGTCGGCAAGCTGCGGGTCCAGCCGCAAGGCGCGGGCGTAGCCGGCCTCCGCCGCCGCCGCGTCGCCCATGGTCTGACACGCGCCGGCGAGGTTGGAGTGACCGCCTGCCGAGTCGGGACGCAGCGCCAGCGACCGGCGCAGCAGCCGCGCCCCGTCCGCCGGGCGACCCGTCTGCGCGTGCAGCACGCCCAGGAGCTGCGCAGCGTCGGGTTGTTCGGGGTCGGCCTCCAGAATCCGCCCGTAGAGCGTCGCCGCCTCGGCCAGACGGCCCGACTGGTGATGGTCGATGGCGGCCAGAAGGGCCTCGATGATCGTCGCCATGGGACGTGCCTGATGGTGGAAGGGGTACCGGAAGCCGAAGGAATGGACAGGCCCGCTGACGGATTGGTCACAAGTCCTGCCGTTCCCGCAACCCACCCACGAGAAGCCCCGCGTTGCATTTCACTTTTGCAAAACTTATTCTGCACCCCATGCGCTGGATCATACCGGGGTATTCAGCGCGAGGACCGGTTCCCGCTTATGAAAAGCATTCCGTCGATGACAAGCACCTTGAACGTCTGTGCCCTTGCCCTGACCTGCGCCCTCGTCCCGGCGATCCTGAACACGGCGCCTGCCGCGGCCAACGAGAAGCCCGCCGGCGGCGGATGCCCGTGGGCGCAGGACGTCAAGCTGGACCTCAACGGCAAGACCCTCACACTGAACCAGGAGGCCTTCTCCGCGAAGGGGGAGCCGCTGGACCTTGAGGGCTATCAGATATTCCCGCTGCTCGACCAGCTGAAACTGCGCATCCTCGGCCCGCGCGGCCAGGAGTGGGAGGCGGGGCTGACCCGCCTGTCCGGCGGCAAGCGCTGCCAGGCCTTCTACGTCGGCAAGCCCTTCCAGGTCTCCGACGAGACGGGCGACCGCAACAGCCTCATCCTGGTCCGCTGATACCTGCCTTCATCCTCGCCTGGAAGCGGTCGCGCCCGATCCGGTAGAGGACGTGCCGCTTCAAGCGGTGGCCGTCGGGAACCCGCGGGTGGTCGAAGTCGCCCGCCGCATCGCGCTCCATTCCCAGCCGCTCCATGACCCGCCGCGACCGCCGGTTCTCCGGCACGGTGAAGGCCACGATCCCGTCGAGCCCGACGCTGCCGAAGCCGTAGGCCAGCGCCAGCCCGGCGGCCTCGGTCGCCAGCCCCTGCCCCCAATGGTCGGGGTCGAGCCGCCATCCCACCTCCACGGCGGGGGCGAAAGGCGCTTCCCACGTCACCCGGGCCAAGCCGACGAAGCCGATGAAGGGGCTGTGCCCGGGCCGCTCCACCGCCCAGAAGCCAAAGCCGTGCCGGTCGAAATGCTCGCCGATGCGCTGGATCACCGCGTCGCTGGCCGCCCGGTCGGGAAGCGGCAGCAAATGCTCCATCACCGCGGGATTCTGTGACAGCGCGTGAAAAGCGTCGCCATCCCCGTCCCGCCAGGGCCGCAGGATCAGCCGGGGCGAGGTTAGGATGGCGGGAGTCGTCATCGCACCGGTTCCGTCAGGGCTCGGGCGGCGTGTCGAGCGCCGCCAGCAGCGCCATCAGCGCCGGGTCCCCCTCCGGCACCAGCCGGTAAAGGTTGGTCGCGGCCAGAGCGACGCCGCCCCCCGCCGCGGGGGTGAGTCCGGACAGGGCGAAGAGGCGGTCCTGCTGGACGCGCTCCGCCTCCAGCTCCACCGCTTTCAGGCGCTTGTAGAGGGCGTCGTCCTCCCCCTTCGCCCGGCGGCGGACGGCGCGCAGCGGGCGAACCACCTCGTCCCGCCAGGGAGCGACCACGGAGTCGATCCGCGCCAGCTCGTCCGCCGGAAGGTCGGCGCTGCAGGCCATGCCCGCCCAGGCGGCGAACAGCAGAAGGTTCACGTCCTGGCCGAGCCGGTCCTGAAGGTCGAGGCAGGCGGCGGGCACGCCCGGCCGTCCGTAGACGGCGATCGAGAAGTCCCAGAGCGGGTTTTCCGACATCGCCGTGCCTGCCTCCCCACAAGCCTCCGCTCAGTCGCCCAGGCTGATGCCCAAGCCGCGGGCGGTCTTGACCATGGCACCGTCCAGCTCCACGCAGGCATACTTGGCGATGGCCTCGGTGATCGGCACGTCGATGACGCCGCGGTCCGACCAGGCGACCATGCGGTCGAACTTGCCCTCGGCGATCAGGTCCACGGCGTGCACGCCGAAGGCCGAGGCGACCAGGCGGTCGCGCGGGCTGGGCATGCTGCCGCGCTGGACGTGGCCCAGGACGGTGACGCGGGTCTCCGCCCCCGTCGCCTCGGCGATCTTCTCGCCGATGTAGTCGCCGATGCCGCCGTAGCGCTTCTGGCCGCCCTGGAACAGCTTCTGCACGCCCGTGCCGTCCACGGTCTTCACCGCCTCCGACACCACGACCAGGGCGAAGTTGCGGCCGGTCGAGCGCACCTGCTTGATCTTCTGGGCGATCTTCTCGATGGAATAGGCGATCTCGGGGATCAGCACCACATCGGCGCCGCCGGCGATGCCCGCGGCCAGGGCGATGTGGCCGGCGTCGCGGCCCATCACCTCCAGCACCATGACGCGGGCGTGGCTGGCCGCGGTCGGCTGGAGCCGGTCGAGCGCCTCGACCGCCACACCGACGGCGGTGTCGTAGCCGACCGACACCTCGGTCAGGCCGAGATCGTTGTCGATGGTCTTGGGGATGCCGACCATCTGGAAGCCGCCCTTGTCGGCCAGTTTCTTCAGGATGGCGAAGCTGCCGTCGCCGCCGATGCCGATCAGGGCGTCCAGCCCCAGTTCGCGGTAGCCGCCGATGATCTCGTCCGACCGGTCCTTCTGCGTGCCGTCGGCCATCGGGTAGGCAAAGGGGTCGCCGCGGTTGGTCGTGCCGAGGATCGTGCCGCCCATGCGCATCATGTTGCCGTCGACCTGCGGCAGGTCGAGCACCTGATACTGCACCGGACGCTGCAGCAACCCTTGGGTGCCTTCCTTGATGCCCAGGACCTGCCAGCCGTAGGTCAGGACGGCCCGGTGGACCACCGCGCGGATGACCGCGTTCAGCCCGGCGCAGTCGCCGCCGCTGGTGAGAATGCCGATGCGCTTGCCTGCTGTCATGGAGACTGTCCCGTGTCGTCTGGAACCGCTGCGAAAGGTAGTCATACCAGAACGTTGCTCCACCGCAATGGTTCTGGTCCTCCGAGTATATTACATTCCGGCGACCGGATTATAACCCTGCGAAGAATGCGTGGTTTCGCACTGCCGTTGCGGCGGAAATCTGGTATAGTCCCCGCCGCTCAGCCAGCGGGCCCCGCGCGTATGAACGAACAAGAGATGCTGAAGGAAAAACTGGCCACGCTTCGCAGCGAGCATCGCGACCTCGACGACGTGATCGCCCGACTGCACGAACGTGCGCCGTTCGACCAGCTTCAGATGCAACGTCTGAAGAAGCGCAAACTCGCGCTCAAAGACCAGATCATGGTCCTGGAAAGTCGCATGCTGCCCGACATCATCGCCTGAGGCGGCTTTTCGGCGGGGGACATGGCCCGGCGCCGCGCGTCGCGCTGGACTCCGCGCGCGCGCTTTCTATAATGCGCCGCTTTCCGGACCTAGAGGAAAGCGCGCGCCGTGTCCGCATCCATCGCCGCCACCACCGACCGCAAGCCGCTGGTCGGCATCATCATGGGCAGCCAGTCGGACTGGACCACCATGAAGCACGCCGCCGAGACGCTGACCGCGCTCGGCGTCCCGCACGAGGTCCGGATCGTCTCCGCCCACCGCACCCCGCAGCGCCTCGTCGACTACGCCACCACCGCCCGCGACCGCGGCCTTAAGGTGGTCATCGCCGGGGCCGGCGGCGCCGCCCACCTGCCGGGCATGGCCGCCTCGATGACCCCCCTGCCCGTCTTCGGCGTCCCGGTGGAAAGCCACGCGCTGAAGGGCATGGACAGCCTGCTGTCGATCGTCCAGATGCCCGGTGGCGTTCCGGTGGGCACGCTGGCCATCGGCAAGGCCGGCGCGATCAACGCGGCCCTGCTCGCCGGTTCGGTCATCGCCCTGATGGACCCGGCGGTCGCCGAGGCGCTCGACGCCTGGCGCGCCCGCCAGACCGCCGCCGTCGCCGAAACCCCCGTCGACGAGCCTGCCTGAACCATGGCCCACCGCATCCTTCCGCCCGGCTCGACCATCGGCATGCTCGGCGACGGGCAGCTCGGCCGCATGACCGCGCTCGCCGCCGCCCGGCTGGGCTACAAGACGCACGTCTACGCGCCGGGATCGGAGGGCAGCCCCGGCGCCCAGGTCGCGGCGGCCGTCACTTCCGCCGGCTGGGACGACCTCGACGCGCTGGAGGCCTTCGCCCGCTCCGTCGACGTGGTGACGCTGGAGTGGGAGAACGTCCCGGTCGGCGTGGTCGAGCATCTCAGCCGCTTCACCCCCGTCCATCCCGGCGGCAGGGTGCTGTCGGTCGCCCAGGACCGGGTGGAGGAAAAGTCCTTCGTCAACGCGCTGGGCATCGGCACCGCCCCCTGGCGCGCCGCCCGCAGCGCCGACGAGGTGGCGACGGCGGTGGCGGAGATCGGCCCGCGCTGCATCCTGAAATCCACCCGCCTCGGCTATGACGGCAAGGGGCAGGCGCGCATCGAGCCGGGCAGCGACCCGGCGGAGGCCTGGGCGGCCATCGGCTCCGACGCCGGCATCGTGGAGGGCTTCGTCTCCTTCACCTGCGAGGTGTCGGTGATCGTCGCCCGCGGGCTCGACGGCAGCATGGCCGCCTACCCCGCCGTGGAGAACCGGCACAAGGACGGCATCCTCGACAAGACCATCGCCCCGGCCCGTGTTGCGGCGGAGACGGCGGCCGAGGCCGAGCGGGTCGCCCGCCGCATCGCCGAGGCGCTGGACCTCGTCGGCGTGCTCGCGGTGGAGATGTTCGTGACGCCGGACGGCGGCGTGCTGGTCAACGAGATAGCGCCGCGCCCGCACAACTCCGGCCACTGGACCATGGACGCCTGCCATTCCTGCCAGTTCGAGCAGCTTGTCCGCGCCGTCTGCGGCCTGCCGCTCGGCTCGGTGGAGCGGGTGGCCGACGCCGAGATGGAGAACCTGATCGGCGCCGACGCGGACCGCTGGCCGGCGCTGATGGCCGAGTCAGGCGCCCGCCTTCACCTCTACGGCAAGGCGGAATCCCGTCCCGGCCGCAAGATGGGTCATGTGACCCGGCTCCATCCCCGCTCCTGACCCTTCCGGTCGATTCTCCGCTTTCGACCGTTGCAGCGGGCCGTTTCCTGTTCGGAAACGGCCCGCCGTCGTTTTTTTCTCGCGCCGGGTGCGATAATCCAGCGCGGCTCACAACCATATTTCTCTTTAAATCATTGAAAATTCTAAGCTTCGAACTTTCCTTCGAAATGGCGGGGCAAATCTTGCCGCTTTTTTCAGAACGGGAACGCGGCTAGTCTCCATTCAATGAATGACGCAATTCGATAAACTTTTTCTCAATTTCGGGCTATTGCCGATGCAGCTTGCGCATGACTCGATCAGACGCCCGGTGCCGCAGACCAACGCGCAGGTCCGTCGCCCGTCGCACCGCGAGCGTGACCGCTTCGTCGGCTTCGCCTTCGCCGCTGCGGATTTGCTGATCGAGACGGATGCGCGGGGAAACATCCTGTTCTGCGCGGGCGCGCGCTGCCGCCTGACCGAAGGCGACGTGGCGGGTCTGGTCGGCAGCAGCCTGCTCGACGTCGTGGCGCCGAACGACCGCAAGTACGTCAACGTCCTGTTCAAGCGCATCCAGGACAAGGGCCGCATCAAGCCGGCCCGCGTCGTCTTCCAGGGCTGCGACGGCAACCGCTTCCCGGCGCTGCTCGGCGGCTGCCGGCTCGACTCCTGCCCCGGGTCGCTGTTCCTGACCGTCCTTCTGGCCTCCGGCCCGCGCAACACGAACGAGGCGCTGGCCGCGGCGGGGCAGCTTCTGGACGGCAACGCCTTCAGCCACATCCTGGAGGACCGCATCATCAAGGCGCGGGAGAAGGGGCTGGACAACGCCCTGACCCTGCTGCTGATCGACGGCCTGCAATCGATGGTGGACGCCCTGCCCGAAGGGGCGGCGAGCGAGGTGATGCAGGGGATCGAGGCCTATCTGCGGGCGATCTCCGCCAACGGCGACAGCGCCGGGCAACTGGCCACCGACCGCTACGGCGTCGTCCACGCCTCCGACATCGACGGTCAGGAGGTGCAGGCCCACATCACCCAGATCATCCAGAGCGCCGGCGGAGAGTTGCCCGGCGGCATCCGCACCTGGTCGCTGGACGTGTCGGACGAGCGGCTGGATCCCGCCGATGCGGCGCGCGCGCTGGTCTACACGGTGCAGGCCTTCGCGTCGGCCCAGGGCGGCGAGTTCACCATCTCCAGCCTGGAGGACGGCGCCAAGCGCATGCTGTCCGACGCGGTGGACCGCATCGGCCGGCTGCGCGCGACCATCGAGAAGCGCGACTTCTTCGTCGTCTACCAGCCCATCGTCGATATCGGGACGCGGACGGTCCATCATCTCGAAGCGCTGACGCGGGTGGAGGGCACGCTGTCACCGGCGGACTTCATCACCTTCGCCGAGGATGTCGGGCTGATTTACGACTTCGACCTGCTGCTGACGCAGTCGGTGCTGGACACCATGCACGCCCACCGCAAGGAGCCGACCCTGCCGGACGTGGCGATCAACCTGTCCGCCAAGACGTTGATGAGCCCGATCTTCCTGCGCCAGTTCCTGGCGGTGACCGAGCCCTATGGCGAGCTGGCCCGCAAGCTGCTGATCGAGGTGACCGAGACCGTCGTCGTCACCGACATCGCCAAACTGAACGACGTCCTGCAGAAGCTCCGCGCCGCCGGATTCCGCATCTGCCTGGACGATGTCGGGGCCGGATCGACCTCCTTCCAGTCGCTCTACGGGATACAGGCCGACTTCGCCAAGATCGACGGTCACTTCGTCCGCGGCGCCGTGAACAACGGGCGGGACATGGCCATGCTGCGGTCCATGGTGGACGTGTGCCGCCAGTTGGGACTCGGGCTGATCGGGGAGCAGGTGGAGGGACCGGAACACGCGCAACTCCTGACGGAGCTGGGGGTGTCGCTGGCCCAGGGCTACCTCTACAGCCGCCCGTCCCGCGATTTCGCTTATTTCGCGAAGGACTGGGCGAAGATGGCCGGCACGGGCGGCAAGGTCCTCAGGAAGGGCTGACGCGCAACGGGAACCGGCCACTCCCGCCCATCGTCAGGCCGGCATCAGGCCAGCTCGTGCGCCGCATCGATGCAGTGGCGTGCCTGGGCGAGAAGCTCGCGGTTGCGGTCCATGAACTCCTTGGCGGCACCGCAGGCCCCCGGATGCAGCCGGACTTCCGCCAGAAGCCGTTCCGCCTCGTCCAGCGAATTCAAGACCGATACCGCTGTGTCGATGTCCATGGCCGATCCCCTCAACATGGCGTGTTGCAGCGCACGCGTCCATCAGGCGGCTATGACAAAAGCATTAATTTGCGCTGCAGCGTATTGGCCATAACGTCGCAGATTTAGAACATTTTAACATATTTATCGCCAAAAACGTGCATCATCGCCGCTCGCGTCTCTCCAACGCATCCACCTGTACGCGGATGACCTTCTCCGTCGCGGAGAAGCCCTGCCGACGGGTCAGGACGACGATGACCGCCGCAGTGGACACCATGAAGAACCAGGGGCCGAGCATCCAGGCCAGCGCCGCCATGGCGAAGTAATAGGCGCGCATGCCACCGTTCAGCGCCTTGACGGCCAGCGTCATGGCGGCGGCGATGCTGTCCGCCATGGCCGTCTTCTCTTCCGCCGGCACCGGGGGCAGCGGGGCGGAGCCGATCAGGGCACAGCAGTAATTGTACTGGCGCAGCGCCCAGGTGAATTTGAAGAAGCCGAAGGTGAAGATCGCCACGAGCAGCAGCATCTTCAGCTCGAAGAACTCGCGCGTGGTCTGCACCGTGAAGGACAGCGTGCCGACCAGCTTGTGGGCGTTCTCCACCGCGCCGAAGGCGCCGACCAGACCGGCCAGCACCAGCATGTTCGTGCTGGCGAAGAAGGTGCAGCTCTGCATCGTGTGGCCGACGAGCTGCGAATCCATGATGCGGTTGTCGCGCTCCAGCATCCGCTCCATCCAATGGCGGCGCACCTTCTTCAGATGCTGGTTCACGACCATGCGTCCGCCCAGCATGTGGTCCTGGATCAGCGTGAAGCCCGCCCAGCAGGCGAGGAACCACAGGATGGCGATAGTGTCGAGGAGGGTGATGTCGGGCGTCACGGGCGGACACTCTGGCGCGAGGGGAAGGGGACGGTCCGGCGCAAGGGTGTAGCCGTCCCCCCGCCGCCTGTCCAGGGGCTGTCTCTTATACACATCTGACGCTGCCGACGATTATACGC
>NZ_JAUQTX010000253.1:0-9372 GCF_059803775.1 Azospirillum sp. UFLA03-27
GCGTATAATCGTCGGCAGCGTCAGATGTGTATAAGAGACAGCCACTCCCCCTCAACGAAACAACTTACTGCCCGACCACCTTGGTCGCGCGCTGGATCACCGCCTCGGGGATGGTCACGCCCATCGCCGCCGCGGATTTCGGGTTCACGAACAGGTCGGTGCCCTTGGCGAAGGTCACCGGGACGTCGCCCGGCTTCTCGCCCTTCAGGATGCGGACCACGGCCTCGCCGGTCTGGCGGCCGACCTGCCGGTAGTCGAAGCCGATGGAGGCCACCGTGCCGCGCGCCACGCTGTCGGTGTCGGCGGAGAAGACCGGCAGCTTGGCCTGCTGGCCGACCGCGACGACGCTCTCCAGCGCCGAGACGACCGTGTTGTCCAGCGGCACGTAGATCGCGTCGGCCTTGCCGACGAGGCTGCGGGCGGCGGGCTGGGCGTCGGCGGACTTGGTGGCGGTCGCCTCGACCACGGTCAGCCCGGCCTTCTGCGCCTCGTCCTTCAGCGCCTTGACCAGCGAGACGGAGTTCGGCTCGCCGGCGTTGTAGAGGACGCCCAGACGCTTGACCGACGGCACGATCTCGCGGATCAGCGCCACATGCTCGGCCACCGGGGCCATGTCCGACACGCCGGTCACGTTGGCGCCCGGCTTGTCCAGGCTGCGGACGAGCTGCGCGCCGACCGGGTCGGTCACCGCGGTGAAGACCACCGGAATGTCGCGGGTCGAGGCGACGACGGCCTGGGCGGAGGGGGTGGAAATCGGAACGATCACGTCCGGACGGGCGCCAGCGAACTGGCGCGCGATCTGCGCGGCGGTTGCGGGGTTGCCCTGGGCGCTCTGATACTCGACCTTCAGGGTGTCACCCGGCGTGTAGCCCGCGGCCTTCAACGCCTCGATCACGCCGTCGCGCGTGGCGTCCAGCGCCGGATGCTCGACGATGGCGGTGATCGCGACGGTCTTGGTCTGGGCGAAGGCGGCGGCGCTGGTCAGCGCGACGGCGGCCGTGGCTGCGGCGAGAAACAGGCGGGTGATCGTCATGGCTCCAGGCTCCCGGAGAGGGTTTGTGCATCCCGTAGACGCCCAGGGGTCGGTCCGTCAACTGCCCGAACAGGAATCCGATGAGCGAAGACCCGCGCGACACCCGACTCCACGCCCGACTCCGAGCCCTCGAATCCGCCATCGCCGACATTGAGGCCGAAGCCCGCGCCGCCGCGCACGCGCTGTGCGCGCATGAGCTTCAGATGCGGCTGGAGAACATCGCCCGCCGCGTCGAGGCCCTGCGCGCGGCGCAACGCCGAAGTGCGGACGACGGAACGGCGTGACGATCGGTCGCTCCCTCCCCATATGAGGCCCTTCGGGGAGCGGATCGCAGGGGTACGGTCATGACGGCGGAAGACAGGTCGGTGAACGATGGGGCGGAAGACGGCGCGCGGTCGAAGACGACGGCGGCGCTGCGCGGGCTGATGGGGCAATGCCCGGCCTGCGGACGCGGGCGCCTGCTGCGGAACTATCTGAAACCGGTGGACCACTGCACCCATTGCGGCGAGGCGTTCGGCCATCTGCGCGCCGACGACGCCCCGCCCTGGATGACCATCCTGATCGTCGGCCACATCATCATCCCGGCGGTCCTGTCGGTCGAGCAGAGCTACGAGCCGGCGACCTGGGTGCATCTCACCATCTGGCCGCTGCTGACCCTGTTGCTGACCGGCCTGCTGCTGCCGCGCTGCAAGGGCGTGGTGCTCGGGCTGCTGTGGAGCACCGGCGCACCGGGGTCTGAACGCGCCTGATCTCCCTTAATCAAAGCTCAGGGCGAAGCTCGCCCGCCCCTGCCCAGCCTGGAAGCGCTGCCACATCACGCCGAAGGCGGCCTCCAGCGCGCGGGTGAAGCGCACGCCGTTCAGCGCCGGGGACGCCGCGAGCCGGTCCCGCAACCCGCCGCGCAGGGCCGCCAGCGCCGCCGGGTCGGACACCAGCGCCGCCGCCTTGGCGATGTAGCCGTCCGGCCCGTCGGCCACCAGATCGGACAACCCCGCCGAGGCGAGGTGCGTCACCGAATGACGGGCGCAGAAGCGGTCGCCGCCCAGTGTCACCACCGGCACGCCCATCCACAGCGCCTCCAAAGTCGTCAGACCGCCGGAATAGGGGAAGGGGTCGAGCGCCACGTCGACCTCCCCGTAGCCGGCCAGGAACTCCCGGTGCGGCGCCCCGCCCCGCAGATCCACCCGCGTCGGGTCGAGCCCGGCCCGCTCGAACAGCGCCAGGGTGCGCGCCGCGGTGCCGGCGTCGTCCAGGCCCGGCGTGCGCAGCAGCAGCCGGGAGCCGGGAACGGCGCCCAGCACGCGCGCCCACAGCGCCGCAACCTCCGCGTTCAGCTTGGGCAGAGCGTTGAAGGACCCGAAGGTGGCGTGACCGCGCGTCGCCAGCGGCAGCGGAGCCACGGCCGGCGCGTCCTCGGGCGGCGCCCAGGGGACGTAGGCGTCGGGCATGCGCACGACGCCCTCGATGCACCAGCCGTCCGATCCCGGCGGGCTCTGCCGCGAATCGGAAATCAGATAGTCCATGGCCGGCAGGCCGGTGGTGCCGACATAGCCCGCCCAGGTCGCCTGCACTGGCGCCGCGCGCCGCGCGAAGACCGGCAGGCGGTTGCCGAAGGTCTGCCCGGCCAGATCGACCAGGATGTGGATGCCGTCCGCCTGGATGCGCTGGGCCAGAGCGGCGTCGTCCAGGCCGGTGGTCCAGACCCAGTGGTCGGCCCGGGCCATCAGCCGTTCTGTCTTCCAGTCCGGGTTGGCAGTGTTGGCGTAGCAGACCACCTCGAAGGCCGAGCGGTCGTGGTTCGCCAGCACCGGCTCCAGGAAGAAGCCCACGGGATGCGCGCGGAAGTCCGGCGAGACGTAGCCGATGCGCATCTTCGGCGCCGGAGCGGCCACCGTGGGCGCCGGACGGTCGGGGTAACGGGCGCCCCAGTCCGCATGGGCCTGGGCGATCGCCGGCATGGTCAGCCCCGGCGCGTACTGCATCAGGTAGAGGCGTGAGGCGTGCAGCGAATCCACGGTGCCGTGCTGCGCCACCACGGCGTCGATCTCCGCCAGGGCCTCGTCCGCCCGCCCCTGCATGGCGAGCACGCGGGTGGCGCGGTTCGCCCGCACCTCCGCCCGGCCCGGCGCGAGGGCCAGCGCCGCCCCATAGGCGTCGTCGGCCTCGCCCAGCCGGTTCATCTCGGCCAGCGCGTTGCCGAGGTTGTAGGGGTGAGCCCAGTTGACCGGGTCGAGCCGCCCGGCCCTCTCATAGAGCGTCACCGCCTCCGCCCGCCGCGCCTGGGCGCGCAGCAGCACGCCGAGATTGGCGACGGCCGCCAGCGTCTTCGGGTTCAGCGCGATGGCGCGGCGGAAGAAGGCCTCCGCGCGGGCCGAATCGCCGGCCCGGCGCACCGTCTCCGCCATGGTGAGCAACCCGTCCATCGCCATCTCCAGCGACGGGTCGAGGTTCAGCGCCCCGGCGTAGGCGTTGGCCGCCCCGGCGACATCACCCAGGCTTTCCATCACCAGCCCGTAGTTGGCCCACCAGACGGGGACCGAGGGATAGGCGGCAATGGCCCGCCCGATCAGGTCCAAGGCCTCGTCGAACCGCCCGGCCTGCGCCGCGACGAGGCCCTGGCGGTGCAATCCATCGGCCTCGTGCGGCGTCATCGGGGGCGGCGTCATGACGGTTGGTCCTTACACAGTTGGAGCGGGCGTTACTCGGCGCGGCCGAGTTGGTCCATCAGTTCGCGCCATTCGCGCTTGGACAGGCCACTGGCCTCCTGGGTCACGGCCTCTCCGGAGAGCAGGCGCTTCACGACCTCCAGCCCGGTCTTCGACATGTGGGTGCCGCCCAGCCGGTACTCGCTGAAGGCGTCGAACACGGCAGGGACCCAGCGTTTCACCACATCCAGCATGGCCTCCGCATAGACGCGGATCTCATACTGGGCGTGCGGGTCGGCGCGCAGGCTGAGGAAATGCAGAAGGTTGTGGAGATCGACCTTCCAATACCACTGGGTGTAGTAGTTCAGCGTCAGGTTCATGCGCGCCAGCTCGCGCGCCAGACCCTGGCGGCCCTCCTCGATGGTGGTGCCGTCCTCGCGCTGGTTCAGCATCTCCTCGTAGTGGGCGTAGACCGCCTCCGAATCGTCGCGCAGCAGCTTCATCACCGCCGCCGCCTCGTCGCCCTGGAGCACATCGCCGCGGCCCTGCCGGTTGACGACGGCCTGGGCGCCCAGGTTCTCGGGCGTCGGGATGTAGAACTCGCGGTCGAGGATGGAGTAGCGCGCGGAGTATTCGTTGACGTTCGCCGTGCGATGGCGAATCCACTGGCGGGCGACGAAGATCGGCAGCTTGACGTGGAACTTGATCTCGCACATCTCGAACGGGGTCGAGTGGCGGTGGCGCATCAGATACTTGATGAGGCCGGCGTCCTCGGTAACCTTCTTGGTGCCCTTGCCGTAGGACACGCGCGCCGCCTGGACGACGGCCGAATCGTCGCCCATGTAGTCGACGACGCGCACGAAGCCGTGGTCCAGGACCTCCAGCGGCTCGTAGAGGATCTCCTCCAGGGCCGGAACGGTGGCGCGGCGGGTGGTGGCGGTGACGGCGCGCAGGCGGTCGATCTCGGCGCGCTGCTCGGGCGTGATCGGCATGGGTACTCCGGGGACTGAAATTCGGGCGGCACTCTACGTCCGTGGACTCCGACAGTCATCCCTTTCGCGGAGCCCCCGGTCAGAATCCGCCGCACCCCCTTTCCATATCGGAGCGAAGGGCCTATATTGGGTCCGTCGGCAGCAGCCGACTATGGCGATAAACGCCTTGCGGAATAAGCGTTGTGGACCCGGGGGCGGTACCCGGCGCCTCCACCAAACAAACCACCGATCTCTCGGGCGTTGCCGTAGGGAGCGGGTTCGTTGGGGGCGAAATAGGATCGACACGCGTGGTAAAGGCATGGTCTTCGCCCGGCATGGTTCCGCCGTTATCGGGCCATTGCAATAGTTGCCAACGACAACGTTGCTCCGGTCGCCGTTGCCGCCTAACGGTGGTAACTGACCGAAATCAATCCCCGATGGGTAGCACCTGAGGGTGGGGCCGTGGGCCGCCTAGCAACAGAAGGCCCACACTTACCCGTCTGGCGTTAAGGACCCGCCCAAGAATGCCGAGAGAGCAGTTGCGTTATGACCGCATGGTCGAGGCCGCCTTGCGTGGTGTCGTCCGTGACGCGCTCCGCCAGGTGACGGACCGCGGGCTCCCCGGCGATCATCACTTCTACCTGACCTTCCGGACGGGTTACCCGGGCGTCGACATCCCCGAATATCTGTCGTCCCAGTATCCCAACGAGATGACCATCGTCATCCAGTACCAGTTCTATGGGCTGGAGGCGCTGGACGATCATTTCGAGGTGACGCTGAGCTTCAACAACGTGCATGAGCGGCTGGTCATTCCCTACGCCGCCATCACCACCTTCGCCGATCCGTCGGAGAATTTCGCCCTCCAGTTCCAGCCCGTGGAGCCCGCCGAATCGGCGGAAATCGCCACCATCCCCGCGCGCGAGACGCCGGAGAAGAAGGCTGCGGACGGGGCGAAGCCGTCCATCGCGAAGCTCGCCAAAGCCGACGCGGCCAAGGCCGACGCCGGCAAGCCCGACTCCGACCGTTCCGGCGAGGAGCCGAAGCGCGGCGAGGTCGTGGCGCTCGACGCCTTCCGCAAAAAATAGGCTTTCACCAACGGGCTCCCCAGCATGGCCACGGTCAGCGAACTCGTCCGTTTCCTGTGCGAGTCGCTGACGCCCTTGGGGGCCATCACCGCCCGCCGCATGTTCGGCGGTTACGCGGTCTATTGCGACGGCGTCGTCTTCGCCCTGGTCGCCCGCAACATCCTGTATTTCAAGACCGACGATGGCAACCGGCCGGAGTACGAGGCGCTGGGCCTGCGCCCCTTCAAGCCCTTCGACGACAAGCCGACGGTCCTGCCCTACTTCCCTCCGCCCGACTCGGCGCTGGACGACCCTGACGAGCTTTTGTTCTGGGCCCGCCCGGCCCTGGCAGCGGCGATCCGCACCGCCGCCGTCAAAAAACCGTCCCGCAAGAAAGCTGTCCTTAAGAAAGCCGGGGCCTGAGCCGTCAGATGTTCTCCGCCATGTGGGCGGAGGCGGTGTCCACCGGAGCGGCGCCGGCACGCTGGCGGATCTGACGGGCGAAGCGCGCGGGACTCGGCAGATGGCTGAGGAGACGCCCGGCGCGGCCCATGGCCGACATCGCCTTGCCCATGCTCATGACGTCGCCGAGCCGGCGGTCCACGAAGGCCCAGGTCTCGGCATGCCCCTCCGACCGGTCGTCCAGCCAGTAGAAGGTCGCGGAGCTGAGCACCGCGGCCAGCGTGGCGCGTTTGGTGTAGTGATTGAAGTCGGTGGCGGTGTCGCCTGCCGCGAACCACATGGCGTCGACCGTGCGGTAGAGCATGGTCAGCCCCATCCCGAGATTCTGCGGCATGGCGAGGTAGGCGAGCAGGCGGCGCTTGGCCTCCATGTGCGGTTCCAGCACCTCGAAATGGGTACGGATGGCGAGCGCGATCTTCTCGCCCACCCTCATCTCGTCGAGCGGGTGCTTGTCCAGCTCGGCCAGCATGCGGCGGTCGGTCCAGGCGCCGAAATGCTCGGCCAGCTCCGGCACGCCGCCGGGGAAGGCGCGATGCATGGTCGCCGTGTCGTAGCCGGCCATTTGGGCGCCGTCGCGCAGCGCCTGGAGGCTCCAGCCGTCAAACACGATGTTGGGAAGCGTGGACAGCAGGATGTCGTCCCGCACCGCGTCCATATCCAGCGCAGCGTCCATATCAGTCTCTCCCCTCCTGCTGTTCCAGCGCCTCGGTCACGTGATGCGCCTCGTCGGTGAAGGCCAGATAGCGCAGATCGGTCATCCGGTCGATGTAAAGCACGCCGTCCAGGTGATCGCACTCATGCTGGATGACGCGGGCGTGGAATCCCTCCGCCTCGCGCTCGATGGGTTCGCCGTCCAGCCCGACTCCGCGGTAGCGGATGCGGGCGAATCGCGGAACGACGCCGCGCAGCTCGGGAATCGACAGGCAGCCCTCCATCCCGTGCTCCATCCCATCGTCCAGCGGCTCGATCACCGGGTTGATGAGGACGGTCGGCTCCACCGACTCGCCGCCGGATCGCAGGGCAGGAACGCGGAACACGATCATGCGCAGGGATTCGTGCACCTGCGGGGCCGCCAGCCCGACTCCGGGCGCGTCCAGCATGGTGTCGATCATGTCGGACGCCAGCCGCCGGATCTCCGGGGCCGTCGGGTCGGGCACCGGGTCTGCGACCTTGCGCAGCACTGGGTGCCCCATGCGGGCGATCTTCAACAGGGCCATGCCCTATTATCTGGGCGCTTCGGGCCACCGGGCAACCGTTTTGCCCACGCATTGTTGCAGCGGAACACGCAGGGTTGGAAGACTCCGCTTCACAGGCGGCCCCGTCCGTGCTACATAAAGGTCCACACAAGGGGTGCGCCCGAAAGCGCATGCCTGTCGCATGCCTGTTTGTTGCTTCATGGCAACTCGGCTCACTTGATGAAGGTGACGGTTAACGTGCAAGTTCTGGTCCGAGACAACAACGTCGATCAGGCCCTCCGCGCGCTGAAGAAGAAGATGCAGCGCGAGGGCATTTTCCGGGAAATGAAGCTGCGCCGGAACTACGAGAAGCCCTCGGAGAAGCGCGCGCGTGAGAAGGCTGAGGCGGTGCGTCGCACCCGCAAGCTGCTCCGCAAGCGCATGGAGCGCGAGGGCTATTAATCCTCAGGCGCGTTTCGCGCCGGATTGACAGGCGCGCTTCGGCGCGCCGGGCATCCTGCGCTTTCGCGCGCTTGCCCCTCTTGTGTCCTGCACCTGCCGCCCCGCGCCTGCGCGTGGGCGGTTTTGGTGCATCTGCGGTCCGTTTCGCCGCACAAGAACGTCTGCCAAGAAAATACAATGGGGAGGGTCGCCAATGAGCGCATCCAAGGACACTCCGCGCGTCTCCGTGCCGGCGCTGCGCGCACGCAAGGGCGGGGAGCCGATCGTCTGCCTGACCGCCTACACGACTCCGGTCGCCCGACTGCTGGACCCGCACGTCGACCTGCTGCTGGTCGGCGACTCGCTGGGCATGGTGGTCTACGGCTTCGACAGCACGCTTCCCGTCACGCTCGACATGATGATCGCCCACGGCGCCGCCGTGGTGCGCGGCTCGCGCCACGCCTGCGTGGTGGTCGACCTGCCCTTCGGCAGCTACCAAGAGAGCCCCCAGGTGGCCTTCCGCAACGCCGCCCGCGTCATGGCGGAGAGCGGCGCCCAGGCGGTGAAGGTGGAAGGCGGGCTGGAGATGGCCGAGACGGTGGCCTACCTGACCACCCGCGGCGTGCCGGTGATGGGCCATGTCGGGCTGCTGCCGCAGTCGGTCAACGCGCTCGGCGGCTACAAGGCGGTGGGACGCGACCCGGACGCGGCGGAGCGCATCCGCGCCGACGCCCGCGCCATCGCCGAGGCTGGCGCCTTCTCCCTGGTCATCGAGGGCACGATGGAGTCGCTGGCCCGCCAGATCACCGAGGATGTGACCATCCCGACCATCGGCATCGGCGCCTCCCCGGCCTGCGACGGGCAGGTCCTGGTGTCCGACGACATGTTCGGCCTGTTCGGCGAGTTCCAGCCCAAGTTCGTCAAGCGCTACGCCCAGCTCGGCACCGCCATCGGCGAGGCCGCCGCGACCTACGCCGCCGAGGTGAAGGCCCGCAGCTTCCCCGGTCCGGAGCACTGCTTCGGCGTCAAGAAGGCGTAAGGGCCCTCTCCCTTTCCGAAAGAGAAGCCGTGCGGCTCCGCACGGCTTTTTTTCTTGTTCCGGGGAATGTCAGGCGCCGTCCACCACGATCATGCGGAAGTCGGCGGCGCCCTTCCGGGCCTCGCGCGCCTCGCGGTATTCCGGGCTGTCGTAGAAGGCCTTGGCGGCGGCGTAGTCCGGGAATTCCAGGATGACCACGCGGCTGGGCTGCCAGCCGCCTTCCAGCTCCTCCGCCTGCCCGCCACGGGCGATGAAGCGCCCGCCGTTCTTGGCGACCGCGTTCGGGGTCAGCTTCTTGTAGTTCTCGTAGGCCTCGGGATTCGTCACGTTCACGTCGGCGATGATGTAGGCGGCCATGGCGTCCTCTCTCCGTTTCTTGTGATGGCAAAAAGAAACCCCCGGGGCGAGCCGGCCCCGGGGGTTCATCCTACTCCACGGCCGTGACGCCGCGGGTTACTCCATCGACTTCACGACCTCTTCGGTGACCTTCTTGGCGTCGCCGAACAGCATCATGGTGTTGGGGCGGAAGAACAGCTCGTTCT
>NZ_JAUQTX010000254.1:0-9403 GCF_059803775.1 Azospirillum sp. UFLA03-27
CTCTGCCGATCCCTTGCCGCCGTCGCGCTTCTCAGCGGCCCCGGCGTCGTGGGAGCCGCGTTATAGGCGGGTTGGATTAGCCCGGCAAGTGCTTTTTTCATCGACCCGCATTTTTTCGCTGCACCGCATCACGAGCCAAGAAGGACGGTCATCGCCCCTTCGATCAGCCGCCGGGCGTTGGCGAACAACGTCGCCATCTGAAGGGTCACCAGGAAGGCCAAAGCGTAGACGATCCCCGGTTGGGAGTCCTGCCAATCGAGGACACGGCGGGTCAGCCGCTCCGGCACCGGGACAGCCAGCACCGCCGCCATGATAAGGACACCGACCACCCCGCCGGCCAGGATATCCGTCGGGAAGTGAAGCCCCAGATAGACGCGCGGCAAACAGATCACCACCAGCGTCCACACGAAGGCAAAGGCTCCGACCAGCCGGTTCGACCACCACAGGGCAGCGGCCAGAGCGAAGAACAGCACGGCGTGGTCGCTGGGAAAGGAACTCCAGCCGTCGACCGCCCAGGCGTTCACATCATAGGGGACGACGAAGCCCAGTTCCGGATCATGGACCGGGCGAAGGCGCATCGGCAGGAAGTTCTGCATCCCGCGCCCGATGGCGATGGCCAGCAGCGCCCCGAAGATGGTCCGCACCGCGTAAAGATCCAGCCCGATCAGCCGCCCGCTGCGCCGGGTCCAGCACCACCACAGCAGCGCCATCAGCACACCGCCCTTCAGCAGGTCGCTTTGAGCGATGACATAGATGGTCTTGTCCGCCGCCATGCTGGCGCGGCTGTAGCCGTTCAGCCAGCCAATGATGACGAGGTCGAATGCCGTGGTCACGCCGTTCCCTCCGTTCCGCCAAGCCGGGCGACCTTTGGAAGGCCCGCCGCTGGAAGCTAGGAACGGAAGGGCAAGCCCCGAGGGCGCCGGTTATCGGACTTATCCCGGAAGGGTCAGCGCCGCTCGTAGACGCTGTCGCCACCAGCCCCACCGAACAGAACGACGTCGTAAGGGTCCTTCACCCCTGTCTCCATGCCGGGCGAGCCCTGCGGCATGCCGGGAACGGCGAGGCCGACCGCCGCCGGGCGTTCGCGCAGCAGCCGCTGCACGCTGTCGGCGGGCACATGGCCTTCCAGGGCATAGCCGCCGACCAAGGCGGTGTGGCAGGACTGGAGCCGGGCGGGCACGCCGAGACGCACCTTCACCGGTTCCACATCGTCGACCTCCTGCACGGTCACCGGAAAACCGGCGGCCCGCATATGGTCCACCCAGCCGCCGCAGCAGCCGCAGGTCGGCGATTTCCACACCATCACCTCCGGCTTGGCCGCGGCAGAGGCCGCGGCGACGGAGGTGCCGGCCAGGCTGCGCACCGCGATGGCCAGAGCGCCCACCGTCAAGCTCGCCCCCATGGCCGTGAGAAACATCCGACGATCCAACATTCGCAACACCCGCTCCACAGACTTGCGGAAAGATGGCCTGCCGCCACCCCGTTTCAACGCAGTCTGCCGCCCGCCGCCGCCGCCTGCTTTGATCGTGGTCAAACGACATGCCGCGGACCGACGGTTGCGAAAGGACGAAATTCATTCCATAAGGACAACGAACCCGTTGCGCAGGTGAAGTTGCATCGGTTACCGCTGAATGGCAGCAATCCGCGTGGCAAACCCTGACCGGCACCGCCGGGAAACCGGTTGTTGGCCGGCAACAGGCCTAACGGACGGGCAGGCTGAACGGGCAGGCTGAACGGACGGACAGGACGGGCGGAACGCACAGCATGGAAACCGACCTTCTGTTCGCAGACGACGACCAGCCGCCGCCGCCCGAGGACGGGGCGGAGCCGTGGATCGTGCTGATCGCCGACGACGATCCGGAGGTCCATGCGGTCACCCGGCTGGCGCTGGGGGGCCTGCGCTACAAGGGGCGTCGCCTGTCGCTCGTCAGCGCCCTGTCGGCGGGCGAGGCCGCGGCCATCCTGCGCTGCACTCCCAACGTCGCCATCATCCTGCTCGACGTGGTGATGGAGACGGACGATGCCGGGCTGCGGCTGGTCCGCACCATCCGCGAGGAGCTGAACAACCACGCCATCCGAATCATTCTGCGCACCGGCCAGCCGGGACAGGCGCCGGAGGAGGACGTGGTCCTCGCCTACGACATCAACGACTACAAGTCCAAGGCGGAGCTGACGGCGAAGAAGCTGTTCACCTCCGTCGTCGCGGCCCTGCGCGCCTACGCCGACATCGTGGCGCTGGAAACCAACCGCCGCGGGCTTCAGCAGATCATCCAGTCCACCGACCGCCTGTTCGAACTGCGCTGCATGCAACAGTTCGCGGCCGGGGTGCTGACGCAGCTGTCCGCCTTCCTGCGGGTGAAGCCCGACGCCATCCTGTGCGCCCAGCGCGGCGCCACCGGCCGGCCGCTGCCCGACGGCGCCTTCTACGTGCTGGCCGGGGCCGGCTGCTACGCCGAGGCGGCCGGGCAGACCGCGTCGCCGACCGGAGCGGTGGCCCCGGACGCGATGATCCCGCCGGCCCTCGCCGACCGCATCACCGACGCCTTCCGCAGCCGCCGGAGCCATTACGGCGCCAACGAGACGACCCTGTTCATCCGTGTGCCGGACGGGCACGAAGTGGCGGCCTGGATTCACACTGACCGGCCTCTGGACGACGTGGACCGTGGGCTGGTCGAGGTGTTCGCCTCCAAGATCGCCATCAGCTTCGCCAACGTCAGCCTGTATGAGCGGCTGCGCGAAGCCAACGAGACGCTGGAGGCCCGGGTCGCCGAACGCACCCGGGCGCTGGAGGCGGCGAACGCCAAGCTGGAGCGGCTGGCTACGGTCGATCCTCTGACCGCCGTGTGGAACCGCCGGCATTTCCTGGACCTCGCCGCCGCGGAGCTGGGGAGGGCGCATCGACACGGGCGACGGCTGAGCGTGATCCTGCTCGACCTCGACAATTTCAAGGCGGTCAACGACGGCCACGGCCACGCCGCCGGGGACGCGGCGTTGCGCACGGTGGTGGTCCGCGCCCGCGAGGCCCTGCGCACCTCGGACCAACTCGCCCGCTTCGGTGGGGAGGAGTTCGTCGCGCTGCTGCCGGAGACCGACCTTGCCGGGGCCCGCATCGTGGCCGAGCGGGTGCGCGCCGCCATTGCCGGAAGCCCGGTGGTGACCGATGGCCGGGCCATCCCGATCACCGCCAGCCTGGGCGTGGCCGAGTGGAGCGCGTCGGAGCCCTCCATCGAGCTGACCTTGCGCCGCGCCGACGCCGCGCTCTACGAGGCCAAGCTGGCCGGACGCGACCGCGTGTGCGTCGCGGACGAGCCTAAAACCCCAGCCCGCCCCTGATCCGGCGTCGCGCCGCGCGCGTCACCGGCAGCCAGGAGAAGACGGCTCTGGAGCGCTGGAAGAGGGGCCGCCGCTTTCTGCTCTGGGGCCTGGACGAGGCGAAGGTGCGGGAGAAGATCAACGCCCGCCATCCCGAACACAACGGCTTCTCCATTCTTTCAGTAAAGCCTTACCTCGGTTGACGACCCGGACGGATAGGCTTCCTCATTGGGGGGAGCCCCGGTGGCAGTCATCTGCCGGACGGACGGTTGCTGTCACCTCTTTTCGCTACCATGTCCTTCACAGTTGCGTCATTCTGCTCGGGTCAAGCGGAGGAGCCATGATGGATCTCGATCTGGTCGTGCTCGTTGGGGCGATGGCTGCGGCCCTCGCCGGTCTCGCTGCCGCCCGCCCGGCCATGAAGCCGGTGCGCGTGCGCAGCCGGAACCGCCGTCGGCGCTGACCCACCGGCGCCGCGCCAGGCGGCGCTGCGGTCAGGCGGCGGCCTTGCCCCGGAGACGCTCCGGGGCTGCCGTCAGCGGTCCAGGTTGCGGATCGCGCGGTTGAGTTCATACTCTTTGGAAGCGACATGCGCTTCCAGGTTTCCCACGCGCTTCTCGAAATCGCGGAAGCGTTGCGTCAACCCGGCCAGGGTGCGGTCGGGCTTGATCGAAACGCCGCGCCAGAAGGCCTCCTCCTCCGAATTGCGGTAGACTGCCGGCGGCTTGACCGGCAGGACCAGCACCGCGATCACATAGGCGAGAAGCACCGGCGGCATGAAGAAGAACAGGCCGAGCACCAGGGCCAGCCGCACCAGTCCGGGCCGGAACCCGAAATAATCGGCGACGCCGGCGCACACGCCCCCCACCACGCCACGCTGCGGATCGCGAAAGAGCCGGTGCGGGTTGGGCGAGTCGTAGGGCGAAGAACGGTCCATCGTCGGGCTCCCGTCAGGTCGGAATGAATGTGGAATACGGCCGGCTCACAGCTTGTCGCGCCAGTTGGGCGACTCCGCGTCGAGCACCCGTTCCAGCGCGTGGATGCGGCCCTCCAGGCGGTTGGAGATGTCCCACAACTCGCCCAGAAGCTGCTCGTCCTGGGCCGACAGCCCGCGCTGCCCGCGCCATTTGGTGATGTAGTGGAAGATGATCCAAAGCGGTGCCACCACGGTCATGAAGAGCACCGCGAGGACGAAGCTGAAACCGCTCATCGGGGGACGGCCTTTCTTGTTGTTTGGGAAACCCCTCTCCCGCGAACCGGCGGGAGAGGGGACTCAACGCCAACCCCGCTGTCGGGAAAGACGAAGTCGGGGCCGGCGCCCGCGCCGGTGCGAGATCAGCTTCCCCGGCGCGCGGCGACGCGGGCCTTCAGCGCGGCCAGCTCGTCCTGAACCTTCTTGTCGGCCTCCAGCTCCGCGATCTCCTCGGTCAGCGTCTTGGTGCGGCCCACATCGTAGGCCTCCACACGACCCTCCAGCTCGTCGAGGTTGCGCTCCACCTGCTCGAAGCGGGAGAAGGCGTCGTTGATCCGCTCGTCATGCAGGGTGGAGCGGACGCGCACGCGGTTGGCCGCCGTCTTGGTGCGGGCGACCAGCGCCTTCTCGCGGTTCTTGGCGTCGGTCAGCTTGGCCTGGAGGCGGCCGATGTCCTCGTTGGACTTGGACAGCGCCTCCTCGACCTGGACCAGCTGGGCGGTCAGGACATCGGCCTCCTCTGCAGCGCGGGACTTGGCCAGCAGCGCCTGCTTGGCAAGGTCCTCGCGGTCGTGGGTCAGGGCGGTCTCGGCCTTGCGGTCCCAGGAGTCGCGCTCGCGGTGCAGGTCGGCGATGCGGCGCTCGATCTCCTTGCGCTCGGCGATGATCTTCACCGTGGAGGAGCGCACCTCGACCAGCGTGTCCTCCATCTCCTGGATGATCAGACGGATCAGCTTCTCCGGGTCCTCCGCGCGGTCGAGCAGGGAGTTGAGGTTGGACTGTACGATGTCGGTCAGGCGCGAAAAGATGCTCATGAGGATGTGTCCGTTTTTGGTCGCTTGATGGGCGGGCGTTGACGGCGTCAGCCGAGGATCGTGGCGATCAGCAGGCCGGCGGCGAAGAACGCCCAGCTCTCGGTCGGGCGGGAGGTCAGGTAGGTCCGGATGCGCGCCGCCAGCGGACGGGCCTCGCGGGTGTAGCGGCGGTGGTAGTCGCTGTAGTGGCTCATGCGGGTCTCCTTGTTTGGTCCCCTTCTTCGCAATGGCCGTGCCAAAGCCGGGAATCCCTACAAAGCCTTGGATTTCCTGGAGCGAATGGACGGCGTCCGAGGTTGGAGCATCGCCCTTTCCGCGATAGAATGAAGAAATTCGCCAACTCTTCGCCTTTTTGACCATGCAACCCAATCCGCCTTCCCTGCTCGGAGAGTCCCCGGCCTTCCACGCGGTCCTTGCCCACGTCTCCCGCGTGGCCCCGCTGGAGCGTCCTCTGCTGGTCATCGGGGAGCGCGGAACCGGCAAGGAGCTGATAGCCGCCCGCCTGCACTATCTGTCCCGCCGCTGGGACCGCCCCTTCGTGAAGGTGAACTGCGCCGCGCTGACCGAGAGCCTTCTCGATTCCGAGCTGTTCGGGCACGAGGCCGGGGCCTTCACCGGGGCGATCCGCCGGCAGATCGGGCGGGTGGAGCAGGCCGACAGCGGCACGCTGTTTCTGGACGAGATCGCCACCGCCAGCGCCGCCGTTCAGGAAAAGCTGCTGCGCGCCGTCGAGTATGGCGAGATCGAGCGGGTCGGCGGGCGGACCCAGACCGTCGATGTGCGGGTGATCGGGGCGACCAACGCCGACCTGCCGGCGCTCGCCGAGGCCGGGCGGTTCCGCGCCGACCTGCTGGACCGGCTGGCCTTCGACGTGGTGACCCTGCCGCCGCTGCGCGCCCGGCGCGAGGACATCCCCATCCTGGCCGAGCATTTCGCGCTGGGCATGGTGCGGGAGCTGGAACGCTCCCTGTTCCCCGGCTTTGGCCCGCGGGCGCTGGAGCAGCTTCTGGACCATGACTGGCCGGGCAACGTGCGCGAACTGCGCAACGCGGTGGAGCGCTCCGTCGCCGCGTCCGACCCGGAGGGGCCGGTGGAGGAGATCCTGCTCGACCCCTTCGCCTCCGCCTGGCGGCCGGAGGCGCCGACGACTCCCGCCCCGTCACCGGACGTCGCGACGAACGAGGTGCCCGTTGCCGCCGGAGACTTCCAGGAGCAGGTGCGGCGCTTCGAGTCCGGGCTGCTGGAGACGGCGCTGGAGCGCAACCGCTTCAACCAGCGCCAAACCGCCGAGGCGCTGGGGCTCGGCTACCACCAGCTTCGCGGGCTTCTGAAGAAGCACGGGCTGATCGGAAAGCCCGAGTAGGAGCGGCTATTTCTTCTCCAGCAGCAGCGTCCCCTTGCTCTGAAGCCGGTCCTTCACCTTGTTGGCCAGCAGGCCGAGCGCCCAAGGAAGCTGCACCTCCACGGTGACGCTGTCGTCCTGCACATCGATGAAGCCGGTGACGGTCTGGGCCATCGCCACCACGCGGAAATCCACGCGGTCGTCGGTCCAATGGTCGTCCATGCTGCTGGCGACCGCGGCGAGGTGGGAGCGGGCCTGCCCCACCCCCTCCGCCACGCGCCGCTTCGCCTCGTCGCGGCCGAGCTTGTGGGGAATGGAAACGGTCAGGGGTTTTGACATGAACAGGCTCTCCGCTGCGTCAACGCTTATTCATGGAAACAACAGTCCGCGGCGGCTTTTCTTCCACCCCCGTCATCCATCTGCAACGGTGCTAAGACAAATCTTATCTCTTTCGAGGGCGCTCTTTCGTCGCAACGGGGCGGCGGCGTATAGCTTTCCATCACAGATTACATCGGGCATGGATTTCTTGGGGGCCGCGACCGCGCCGTGAGCAACGATCGACCGGGCGAACTCTTTGCGGGGCCGCGCCCCATCCAGACGCGGGGCGAGGAACCGACGCTGCGCCCCCGCCTGCCCAAACGCGCGCCCAAGCCGGAAAAGCCCGCCAAGCCCGAGAAACCCAAGGCCGAGAAGCCGCGCAAGCCCGCTCCTCCGCCACGGAAGGCCGCTCCGAAAACCGCCAGAAGCGGCGGGCGGCGGACGATCCTCGGCACGCTGGTCTATGCCGGGATGGTCGCCGGGGTGTGGTGCGGCATCGCGCTGGGCGCGGTGCTGGCCTGGTTCGCCCTGGACCTGCCGGACATCTCCAAGGTCGCGCAGTTCGAACGGCGCGCCTCGGTCACCGTGCTGGCGGCCGACGGGGCGGAGTTCGCGCGCTTCGGCGACCTGCACGGCACGACGCTGGGCGTGAGCGACCTGCCGCCGCATCTGATCCAGGCCGTGCTGGCCATCGAGGACCGGCGCTTCTACTCGCATTTCGGCGTCGATCCCATCGGTCTGGCCCGCGCGCTCTACGTCAACTGGCGGTCCGGGCGCTCGGCGCAGGGCGGCTCCACCATCACCCAGCAGCTCGCCAAGAACCTGTTCCTGACGCCCGAGAAATCGCTGAAGCGCAAGATCCAGGAAGCCATGCTGGCGCTGTGGCTGGAACACCGCTTCACCAAGGACCAGATCCTCACCGCCTATCTGAACCGCGTCTATCTGGGGGCGGGCACCTTCGGCGTGGACGCGGCGTCGCGCACCTATTTCGGCAAGCCGGCGACCCAGCTCGACCTGCGGGAATCGGCGATCATCGCCGGCCTGCTGAAGGCGCCCTCGCGCTACGCCCCGTCCTCCAACCCGGACGAGGCGGCGGAGCGGTCGCGCGTCGTGATGGGCGCCATGGTCGACGCCGGCTTCATCACCGCGCAGGAGCTGGAGGCGGCGCGCAACGCCCCGCCGTCGGCCAAGCGCAAGCCGGGCGGCGATGGGCGCTATTTCGCGGATTGGGTGACGGAACTGGTCTCGGCCTTCGTCGGCTCCGGCCACGGCGACGTGGTGGTCCGCACGACGCTGGACCTCAAGCTGCAGCGCGCGGCGGAGCAGCGGCTGGAGGAGATCCTGTCCGGCCCCGGTGCCGCCGCCAACGCCCGCCAGGGCGCCCTGGTCGCCATGACCACCGACGGCGCGGTGCGCGCCCTGGTCGGCGGGCGGGATTACGACAACAGCGAGTTCAACCGCGCCACCCAGGCGATGCGCCAGCCGGGATCGGCCTTCAAGCCCTTCGTCTATCTGGCGGCGCTGGAGGCCGGCTGGTCGCCGGACAGCCCGGTCGAGGACGCCCCGGTCCGCATCGGCGGCTGGAGCCCCGGCAACTACGACGGCAAGTTCCGCGGCACCGTCACCATGGCCAACGCGCTGGCCCATTCGTCCAACACCGCGACCGTCCGCATCATCGACCGCATCGGGGTGGAGCGGGTGCGCCGGGTGGCGGCGGGGCTGGGCATCAACTCGCCGATGGGCAAGGACCTGTCGCTGGCGCTCGGCACCAGCGAGGTCAACCTTCTGGAGCTGACACGCGGCTACGCCGGCATCGCCAACCGCGGCGCCCCGGTCTGGCCCTACGCCATCACCGAGATCCGCGACCGCGACGGCAACGTCCTGTACCGGCGGCAGGCCGGCGGCTCCGTCCCGGTGGTCGACCCGGCGCACGCGGTGCAACTCACCCGCATGATGACCGGCGTCATCGAGTACGGCACCGGCAAGTCGGCCAAGCTCGACCGCCCGGCGGCGGCCAAGTCGGGCACCACCCAGGATTACCGCGACGCCTGGTTCGTCGGCTTCACCGCCGACCTCGTGGCCGGGGTGTGGCTGGGCAACGACAACAACGCCGAGATGAAGCGGGTCACCGGCGGCTCGCTGCCGGCCAAGCTGTGGCAGGGCTTCATGCTGGACGCCCACGCCGGACGCCCGCCCCGCCCCCTGCCGGGGATGGAGGGCGCCCCCGCCTATGTCGCCTCCGGCGGCATCGCCGAACCCGCCCGCGCCACCCCGGCGGCGGCTCCGGCGCGCGGGTCTTCGGGTGGCGGGGTGGCTTCCGGCATCGGCTCGCTGATCGAGAGCCTGACCGGCAAGGGCAGCGCGCCCCAGGTGCTGTCTCTTATACACATCTGACGCTGCCGACGATTATACGCGAGTGTAGAT
>NZ_JAUQTX010000255.1:0-9337 GCF_059803775.1 Azospirillum sp. UFLA03-27
GGCATCCGCCTGCCGCCAGCGGGAACTCTGTTCCCGCGAGAGGCGGGCTCCGGTCGCATGTGCGACCGGGACCGCCGCCGCGGTCCAAAGCGGATTGCCATCCGCTTTAACGCACCGCCACCGGCTGGCTCGGCCCCGCGCCTTGCGGAATGTCCGACCGCCCCGCCCCCAGGTCCTTCTGCATCATCACTACGTCCAGCCAGCGCCCAAACTTCAGCCCCACGGCCTCGACCACGCCGCAGGTGCGGAAGCCCAACGCGGCGTGCAGCCCGACGGACCCGGCGTTCTCCGACCCGCCGACCAGCGCCACCATCTGGCGGTAGCCCTGCTCCACGCAACGGTCGATCAGCGCCTGGAGCAGCAGACGGCCGAGGCCCTGGCCGCGCGCCTCCTCGGCGATGTAGACGGAGTCCTGGATGGTGAAGCGGTAGGCGGAACGGACGTGGTAGGCGCTGCCATAGGCGTACCCCAGGACCACGCCGTCGCGCTCGGCGACCAGCCAGGGCAGGCCGGCGCCGGTGATGGCGCGGAAGCGCCCTTCCAGCTCCACTACGTCGGGCGGCTCCTCCTCGAAGGTGCCGACGCCATGAAGGACATGGTGCTCGTAGATTCGCTGGAACGCGGGGACATCCTCGATGCGGGCGTCGCGGACGGTGGGGATGCTGGTCATGGCGGGACGAGTCCGACGGGTGAAGGGGTGGACGACCATCCTGCCGCACGCATTTTGCTGTCGCAACCGTGCCACCCAGCCGATATGTACAGAACTGGAACGCGCTGTGTGCAACAGGGCTTTAGGGCAGGTCTTTTCAGGGCAAGGGGTTGGAAGCGATGAAGATCAACGGCCGGACGGTGCTCGTCTGCGATTGCGCCCACAGCATGGCGCTCGACGGCAAGGCGTTGGCCAGGGCCTGCGGGGCCGCGGCGGGGGCCGAGGGCGATTTGTCCGTCGCCACACAGCTCTGCCGCACCCAGCTCGACCGGTTCGAGGCGCGCATGGCGGAGGGCGCTCCGCTGCTCGTCGCCTGCACCCAGGAGGCCCCGCTGTTCGCGGAAATCGCGGCCCAGGACAATCCGGACGCCTCCTTGGCCTTCACCAACATCCGTGAGCGCGCCGGCTGGTCGGACGAGGGTGCCCTGGCGGGACCGAAGATCGCCGCGCTGCTGGCTGAGGCGGCCATGGACATCACGCCGACCGGCACGATCACCCTGGCCTCGGAAGGCACCGCGCTGGTCTACGGCATCGACGAGCGCGCCATCGAGGTGGCCCGGCAGCTGTCCGGCAGCCTGGACGTCACCGTTCTGCTGAAGTCCCCGAAGGACGTCGCCCCGCCGCGCGTCATGGACGTGCCGGTCTTCAAGGGCACCATCCGCGCCGCCAAGGGCTGGCTCGGCAACTTCGAGATCGTGGTCGACGACTACGCCCCGGCCATCCCGGCCTCGCGCGCTGTCCTCGGCTTCGAGACGCCGCGGCACGGCGCCGCCTCGCGCTGCGACGTCATCGTGGACCTGACCGGCGGCGCGCCGCTGTTCCCGGCGCACGGCAAGCGCGACGGCTACCTGCGCCCCGACCCCGACAGCCCGGCAGCCGTCGCCAAGGCGGTGTTCGAGGCCGCCGATCTGGTCGGCGAGTTCGAGAAGCCGCGCTACATCGACTTCAAGGCAGACCTCTGCGCCCATTCGCGCAGCCGCAAGACCGGCTGCACCCGCTGCCTGGAGGTCTGCCCGACCGGCGCCATCACGCCGAACGGCGACCATGTGGCGATCGACCCGCACATCTGCGCCGGCTGCGGCTCCTGCGCCTCGGTCTGCCCGACGGGGGCCAGCACCTACGCCCTGCCGCCGCTCCAGGCGGTCTACGAGCGGCTGCGCACGCTGCTCTCCTCCTACGCCAAGGCCGGCGGCACGGAGCCGGTGCTGCTCGTCCACGATCCGCGCCACGGCGACGAGATGATCTCGCTGATCGCGCGCTACGGGCGCGGCCTGCCGGCCCGCGTGCTGCCCTTCGCGGTGAACGAGGTGACGCAGCTCGGCTTCGACGTGTTCGCGGCGGCGCTGGCCTATGGTGCCGCGCAGGTGCGCGTTCTGGTCGGGCCGGGCAACGCCGGCGAGACGGCCGGGCTGGCCAGCCAGATCGGCTTGGCTGAAACCGCCATGGCGGGCCTGGGCTACGGCTCGGGCCGGGTGTCGATCATCGACGCGCAGGACCCCGACGCGGTGGCCGCAGAGCTGTGGAGCCTGCCGCGCGAGGGCGCTCCCGCCCCCGGCACCTTCCTGCCGATGGGCGGCAAGCGCACCGTGACCATGCTGGCGCTGCGCCACCTGCACAAGGTCGCTCCGGAACCGATCGAGGTCCTGCCGCTGCCGCCGGGCGCCCCCTTCGGGCGGGTGCAGGTGATGACGGAGGGCTGCACGCTCTGCCTGTCCTGCGTCGGCGCCTGCCCGACCGGGGCGCTGCTCGACAACGCCGACAAGCCGATGCTGTCCTTCTCGCAGGACGCCTGCGTGCAGTGCGGCCTGTGCAAGACCACCTGTCCGGAGAAGGTCATCGCACTGGTTCCGGAGATCGATTTCCGCGACAGCGCCCGCGGCGCCAAGGTACTGAAGGAGGAGGAGCCCTTCTGCTGCGTCAAGTGCGGCAAACCCTTCGCCACCAAGTCCTCGATCGACAAGATCGTCGCGGTGCTGGCCGGACGGCACGCCATGTTCGCCACGCCGGAGGCCGCCGACCGCATGCGCATGTGTGGCGACTGTCGCGTCGTGGACCAGTTCGAGCGGGGCGACTCGCCCTTCGCGCTGGGCGCCCCACGCGCGCCCCGCACCACCGAGGACTATCTGCGCGAGCGGGAGCTGGCCCAAAACGGCAAGGACGGCGGTCCGGACGGCGGCAGCGTCCACTGAGCGCGGTCGCTGGAAGGCGCGCGGTGCCGGGATTTGATTCCCGTCAAGTCCCGGCTCGGCGCTTCGTGGTCTCCTGCGCCTGAAATTCCAGGTGGCGAAAAATCCGTAACTCGGACCTATATATCAGGATCGGGTTCGGGGTCATAATCGCCGCCCGGACTGCACGATACGGACCCCCTTGGGGAGAAGCCTGACGATGACGACCGTTCCGCCGACCGCCGCCGCCCCGCTCGTCGATCCTTTCGGGCGGACCGTCAGCTATCTGCGCGTGTCCGTCACCGACCGCTGCGACCTCCGCTGCGTCTACTGCATGGCGGAGGACATGAGCTTCCTGCCCAAGGCGGAGGTGCTGACGTTGGAGGAGATCGACCGCGTCTGCTCCGCCTTCGTCAAGCTGGGCACCCGCAAGCTGCGCCTGACCGGCGGCGAGCCGCTGGTCCGCAAGGGCATCCATGAACTGATCCACAGCCTGGGCCGCCATGTGAAGGCCGGCGATCTGGACGAGCTGACCCTGACCACCAACGGCACCATGCTGTTCAAGTATGCCGGCGATCTGGTAGAGGCCGGGGTGCGCCGGATCAACGTGTCGCTGGACACGCTCGACCCCCATAAGTTCCAGGCGATCACCCGCTGGGGCCGGTTGGACAAGGTGCTCGGCGGGCTCCAGGCCGCCAAGGAGGCGGGGCTCCAGGTCAAGATCAACACGGTCGCGCTGAAGGGCGTGAACGACGACGAGTTCCACCGGCTGGTCGGCTGGTGCGGCGAGCAGGGCTTCGACCTGACCTTCATCGAGGTCATGCCGATGGGCGAGATCGGCGACGAGGCGCGGCTCGACCAGTATCTGCCGCTCAGCCTCGTGCGGGCGGAGCTGGCCAAGCGCTGGACGCTGGAGGAGATCGACTACCGCACCGGCGGCCCGGCCCGCTATGTGCGGGTGGCCGAGACCGGCGGGCGCATCGGCTTCATCACGCCCCTGACCCACAATTTCTGCGAAAGCTGCAACCGCGTGCGGCTGACCTGCACCGGTACCCTCTACATGTGCCTGGGCCAGGAGGACGCCGTCGACCTGCGCACCCCGCTGCGCCTCAGCGACGACGACGGGCTGCTGGTCCAGGCGGTGCGCGACGCCATCGCCCGCAAGCCCAAGGGCCACGACTTCATCATCGACCGCCGCCACCAAGGCCCGGCGGTGCCCCGCCACATGAGTGTGACAGGCGGATGATGGGCCACTCCGGCGCTGCCTCCAATCCCTCTCCCGCCCCGGGAGAGGGTGCCCGCGAAGCGGGCGGGTGAGGGTCGTGCGAGAAACAGGGCTTTCTTCCTGGCGGTACCCTCACCCTTCCCGTGCTTCGCACGGGTCCCCTCCCTCTCCCGGGGCGGGAGAGGGATGTGAAGTGCAACCGCGCCACCCTTCGACCGAAGCGGCCTTCTGCAACCGGGCACTCTGCGCTATGGTCCTCTGGACATGACCGAAACCGCCGCAAAGCTGCCCGCCGATCCGACCCTGGACCCGCTGGCGCCCGATTCCTCGGCCCGCAAGCCCGCCGATCTTCGCATCGCCTTCTGCGCGGCGAACACGGAAGAGGCGATGCGGGCGCGTACCCGTCTGGTCCACCGCTACGGCAACGCGCCGCTGGAGGACGCCGACGTCATCGTGGCGCTGGGCGGCGACGGCTTCCTGCTGGAGACGCTGCACCGCGCGCTGAAGCGCGACGGGCAGAACCCGCCGCCGGTCTACGGCATGAACCGGGGATCGGTCGGCTTCCTGCTGAACGTCTTCCGCGAGGACGAGTTGGCCGAGCGGCTGGCCAGCGCCCAGAGCGTCACGCTGCACCCCCTGCGCATGAAGGCCACCCGCTGCAACGGCGAGCAGATCGAAGCGCTGGGCATCAACGAGGTATCGATGCTGCGCGAGACGCGGCAGGCCTCGAAGCTGCGCATCACCGTGGACGGCGTCGTCCGCCTGCCGGAGCTGATCTGCGACGGCGTGCTGGTCGCCACCCCCGCCGGCAGCACCGCCTACAACCTGTCGGCCCACGGCCCGATCATCCCGCTGGGCGCCGGGGTGCTGGCGCTGACTCCCATCAGCTCCTTCCGGCCGCGGCGCTGGCGCGGCGCGCTGCTGCCGCACAGCTCCAAGATCACCGTGGACATCCTGGAAGAGGTCAAGCGCCCGGTCAGCGCCGTGGCCGATTCGACCGAAGTGCGCGAGGTCATCCGCGTCGATGTGGAAGAAGCACGCGACGTCGCGCTGACCCTGCTGTTCGATCCGGAGCTGAATTTCGAGGAGCGGATCCTCAAGGAGCAGTTCTCGCCGTAACGCCCCTGCCCCGCCTCTTTGGCCCGGCCGTTACTCGGCGGCGCGGCGCGCGGTGCTGGCCTGCGCATGGGCGCAGATGCGCCGGGTCAAGGTGGTCAGGTCGGCCTGGAGCCGGGCGAAGCCCTCGTTCCGCTCCAGCGTTTCCTCGTTCATGTAGAGCCGGCGGTTGATTTCGAGCTGGAGGGAATGGCGGCCCCGCGCCGGGTTGGAATGGCGGGACACCAGCTCGACCCCCTTGAAGGGATGGTTCCGCGTGACCGTGTAGCCAAGCCCGGTCAGCACCTGCTCGACCAAGACGGTAAAGCCCGGTTCGCAGGTGGTGCCGTCGCGGTCGCCCAGCACGAAATCCATGCCCAGCTTGTGCGCCGCCCCCGGCCCGACCGCGGAGGGCATGGAATGGCAGTCGATGTGCCAGACGGCGCCGAACCGGTCGGCCAGATCGTCCATCACGCTGGCGACCTGGAAATGATAGGGCCGGTAGTAGCGGTCGATGCGCTCGGCCACCTCGGCCACCGACAGCCGCCCGTCGTAGAGCGGCATTCCCGGACGGCACAGGGTACGGATCAGCCCCATGCCGGCGGCGCTCTTCTCGGTCGGGCGCAGCGGCTCGGGCCAGCGCCCGTCGAGAAGCGCCGGGTCGATGTCGTCGATGGCCCGGTTCGCATCGATGTAGGTGCGCGGAAAGAGGGCGCAGAGCAGCGTCGCGCCGTGCTCCGGCGCGTGGGCGAACAGCTCGTCCACATGGGTGTCCTCGGCCTGCCGCAGGGTGGACAGCGGGCAGACGAAGGCGAAGTCGCGCGGGTAGACGGTGCCGCTGTGCGGTGAATCGAAGAACACCGGCAGGCGCGGGACGATCGGATCGTTGCGGACGAGCACGTCCTCGATCACGAAACTCATGGCTGACCCCGGTGTACCAACTGCGCCGACCGACCACGGCACCTGCCCGGATGGCATAGCAGGGCGCTGCGGCGGATGGATTCGGGTATAGACGATGGCCGGGTGCCCGTCGACCAAAAACCGTCATACACCGGTAAGGCAAAGGACATGATCGGCCAGGGAAATGGCGGGGCTGGCGCAGCGCCGGACTCTCCGCCATACTGACCATTCAGCGAAAGCGCCCGGCACCGGCCAGACCCGCAAAGGCGAGATCCGCTTGACCGAATCCCTGCCACCGATCGAATTGACGCCGCCGGACATCGGCCCCTACCGTCGTGGAAACACCGGCATCGACCATGTCACGACGCTGGAGTCCGGACGCCCCGGCCAACACGCCGTCATTGTCTCGCTGATCCACGGCAACGAGATCAGCGGCGCGGTGGCGATGGACCGGCTGTTCCGGATGGGCTTGCGGCCCACCCGCGGGCGGCTGACTCTGGTCTTCGCCAACACCGCCGCTTATCAGAGCTTCGATGCCGAGCGCCCCTATGCCTCCCGCTTCGTGGACGAGGACATGAACCGCGTCTGGTCGCCGGAGGTTCTGGACGGACCGCGCGACAGCGCGGAACTGCGCCGCGCCCGGCAACTCCGCCCGGTGTTCGACGCCGCGGACGTCATCCTCGATCTGCATTCCATGACGGCGGACACCCCGCCCCTGACGCTGTGCGGACGGACGGACCGCGCCCGCGCGTTGGCCCGCCGGCTCGGCCACCCGGCCTGGATCGTCGCGGACGAGGGGCACGCGGCGGGGCGGCGCGTGATCGACTACGCGGATTTCGCCGAAGCGGATGGGCGGCGCACCGCCATCCTGGTCGAATGCGGCCAGCACTGGCGGAATGAGACGGCGCTGGTCGCCCTGGAAAGCGCCATGCGCTTCCTGCTCGCCCAGGAGATGATCGACCCGTCGCTGGCCGATCGCCACATCCGCCGCCACCCCGATCCGCTGCGCACCGTCGAGGTGACCGAGGCGGTGACCGCGGAAACCGACGAGTTCTTCTTCGACCAGCCCTATGTGGGCATGGAGATCATTCCCCGCGCCGGAACGGTCCTGGGCCATGACGGCAACCGTCCGATCGTGACGCCTTACGACGACTGCGTGCTGATCATGCCGGCGCGGCGACCCAAATCCGGACAGACCGCCGTCCGGCTGGGGCGGATCGTTCCTTGAACCGGACACAACGAGCGGCATGACCATCGGACCGGGGCTCCGGCCCTTCGCGCTCGCCCTCGCGCTGGGGACGGCGGGGGGCGCGCTGTTCAGCTATTTCCATCTGCCGCTGGCCTGGATGATCGGCGCCATGACCGCCACCACGGTCGCCGCCATGGCCGGTGTCGCGCTGCATGTGCCGAAGCCGCTGCGCAACGCCATGATCATGATCCTCGGCGTGATGCTGGGCAGCGGCTTCACCCCGGACATCCTGGGGCGGCTCGGCGAATGGAGCCTTTCGCTGAGCGCGCTGGCCGTCTATCTCGTGCTGGCGACCACGCTGGGCGTGCAGTACCTGCGCCGCGCGGCCCGGCTGGACCCGCCCACATCCTTCTTCACCGCCACCCCCGGCGGGCTGAACGAGATGGTGATGGTCGGCACGCAGATGGGTGGCGACAGCCGGACCATGGCGCTGTCCCACGCGCTGCGGGTGATGCTGGTGGTGCTGGTCATCCCCTTCGCCTTCCAGGCGCTGGGCCTGTACGACCCGGCGCGGCGCGGCGCGCTCGGCCCGCCTCTGCTGTCGCTCGCCCCGCTGGACGTGGCGCTGCTGTCCGCCTGCGCGCTGGGCTATCCCCTGGCGAAGCTGCTGCGCATCCCCGCCGCCCAGATCGTCGGGCCGATGTTGCTGTCCGCCGCGATCCACCTCGCCGGCCTGACCGAGGGCAAGCCGCCGGGCGTGCTGGTCGCCGCCGCCCAGGTGGTGATCGGCGCGTCGCTGGGTTGCCGCTTCACCGGGCTGAACATTCGCCGCATCGGGCGCGACGGGCTGACCGCGCTGGGTCTCACCGGGTTGATGCTGCTGGTCACCACGGCGGCGGCCTGGATGGTGGACGAGGCGACGGGGCTGGGACTCGCCGCGCTGATCCTCGCCTTCGCACCGGGCGGGCTGGCCGAGATGACGCTGGTCGCGCTGGCGCTGAACATCGACGTGGCGCTGGTCGCCACCCACCACATGGTGCGCATCATCCTGATCGTGACGCTGGCGCCCGGCTTCTATCTGCTGTGGCGCAAGTGGCGATCCCGCCGCGGCAAGACCTGACGAAACGCCTCGGGTTCGGCCGGCCAATCCGTCGCACACGCATGCGTGGAGTTTCCGTTGCGCCCGTCCCGCACCCCGTGCGAGGTGGAGGCGCGGACGGGTGGTGGGTGGCCACCACCCCGCCGCTCAACAAGGAGGCTCGGAGGATGAAGGAAATCCTCGGTCTCCTGATCCTGCTGCTCCAGATCGTCAAGGCAATCCTTGATCTTCTGAACCGGCAGTGATCGAGCCGGGAGGCGGGGGATAGGAGCCCCTGCCTCCCAAGCCTGATGATGGCGCCGCGCCCGCCCGATTGCAAGCCATCCGATCATTTCACGGCAGGCTTACCCTTTTCCCACTGAGGATTCGTATCGATCAGCGGCACGCTGGAGATGGACATCTTCGCCGAGGCGTCCTTCACCTGCCGGCTGTAGACGACGTAGATCAGCGTGTCGTTCACCCGGTCGTAGATGCGGCGGATGGCGATGGACTTGAAGACCAGGCTCTTGCGCTCGGAGAAAACCTCCTCGCCCTTCTGCGACAGTTCGATGTCGCCGATCACCAGCGGCCCGGTGCGCCGGCAGGCGATGGAGGCGTTGGACGGGTCCTCGAACCAGTTCCCCTTGGTCAGCCGGTCGAGCACGCTGCGGTCGAAATCCACCAGATGGCAGGTGATGCCCTTCACCTTCGGGTCCTCGACCGCCTGCACCTGAAGCCCGTTGCCGGTCCAGTCGTTGGAGAAGCGCCCGACGACGAGGTCCTCGGCCAAAGCAGCGGTGGAGGCGGCCATCGGTGGCAGCACGGATAGCGCCAGGACCATCAGGCCGCGGCGGATGTTTATCGAAGGGAACGGGCTGCGCATCTCGTGGAACTCCGGTCATCGCGAAGCGGGGCCGCGTGGGCGCGGTCCTGGAACTGTCTCTTATACACATCTCCGAGCCCACGAGACTATAAC
>NZ_JAUQTX010000256.1:0-9365 GCF_059803775.1 Azospirillum sp. UFLA03-27
GAGATAGCTGTTATAGTCTCGTGGGCTCGGAGATGTGTATAAGAGACAGGGGCGGGGACGGCGCGGCGGGAACGGGCACCAGCGGCCGCACGGAGCGCGCCGAGGAGCTGGCGATCGAGCGGGAGGACGGGCGGATCGACGCCTCGCTCTCCCTGTCCTGCCTGGACGTGCAGGGGCGGCGCAGCTACGTCTGCGCGCTGGCCGACATGACCGAGCGGATGCGTCACGAGCGGGAACTGCTGCGCCTCGCCACGCGCGACCGGCTGACCGGCCTGCCGAACCGCGCCCTGATCGAGTCGCTGCTCGACACCTCCATCGAGCGGGCGCGGCGCCATGGCCGCCGCTTCGCGGTTCTGTGCCTGGATCTGTCGCGCTTCAAGCTGATCACCGACACGCTGGGCCACCACGCCGGGGACCTGCTGCTGCAGGAGGTCGCCTCGCGGATCGTCGTCACGGTGCGGGCCAGCGACACGGTGGGGCGCATCGGCACCGACGACTTCGCGGTGATCCTCGACGAGGTGGGCGAGGCGAAGGAGGCGGAGATCGCCGCCCAGCGCATCCTTGCGGCCTTCGACGAGCCGGTGCTGCTGATGGGCACGGAACATTACGTCCGCCCGTCCATCGGCATCGCCCTGTTCCCCGACCATGCCGACAGCGCGCAGGAACTGATCCGCTCCGCCGACACGGCGCTCTATGCGGCCAAGCGGGCCGGCGGCAAGCGCCACGCCTTCTTCCGCAAGGAGCTGGCCGACCAGGCGCACCGCCATCTGGCGCTGGACCGCGACCTGCGGGCGGCGCTGGCGCGCGGGGAGTTCCAGCTCCACTACCAGCCCAAGGTGTCGCTGATCGACCAAGCGCTGGAAGGGTTCGAGGCGCTTCTGCGCTGGGACAAGCCCGGCTTCGGCATGATCCCGCCCGGCGAGTTCATCCCGGTCGCCGAGGACACCGGCTTCATCGTGCCGCTCGGCGACTGGGTGCTGGACGAGGCCTGCCGGCAGTTGCGGGAGTGGATCGACCGCGGGCTGGAGCCGGTGCCGGTGGCCGTCAACATCTCGCCGCGCCACCTGCGCCAGCGCTCCGCCGAGGATTTCCGCCGGATCATCGACCGCCACCGCCTGTCGCCCGATCTGGTCGAGCTGGAGATCACCGAGGGCGCGGTGATGCAGGACATGGACCACGCCCTGTCCGTCCTGGCCGCGCTGAAGGCCATGGGCATCCGCGTGGCGGTGGACGATTTCGGCACCGGCCATTCCTCGCTGAGCTACCTGAAGCGGCTGCCGGTGACGACGCTGAAGATCGACCGCTCCTTCGTGAACGGCGTGCCGAGCGAGCGGGAGGACAACGGCATCGTCTCCACCATCATCGCCATGGCCGACATGCTGGGGCTGGATGTGGTGGCGGAGGGGGTGGAGAAGCAGGAGCAGGCCAATTTCCTGCGCCACCACAACTGCACCCTGGTCCAGGGCTGGCTGACCGGGCGCCCGGTTCCCGCCGGTCAGGCCGCCGATCTGCTGGCCATGCGCCTGCGCCGGTCGGCGTGAAATCCGGAAGAACCGGGGGCCGTCGCCCCCGGTCCGTCCTCCCGATTCGGCCCTGACGTCAGCGCAGCGCGCCCTTGACGTCCTCGTACTTGTCCTTCTGCCAGGACTCCAGGCCCTTGAGGTCGTTCTCCGTCATGTCGACGGTCAGACGCTTGCCCTTCATGTGCAGCCGCTCCAGCGGCAGGACGACGTCCTTGTCGCTGATGTCGGCGATGTGATCGACATCGATCACCGCGAAGGTCTGGCCGCCCTTGCGGACGATGCCCTCAATCTCGGCGATGTCCTTGCCGTCGCTGCCGTAGACGTCCTTCCCCTTGAGCTGGGCCGCGGTCATCTTCGCAACCGCCGGGTCGAGCGAACCGTGGGTGGCGGCGACCTGCCCGGTCGCCTTGTTGCTCGGGACCTCCTTGGCGGTGGTTGCGGACGTGCTTTCGGCCAGGGCCGGCGTGGCGAGCAGAAGCGCGGCGACGCCACAGGCGGTGATGATCGTCTTCATGAAGCGTATTCCTTTTTTATGCCGTGTTTTCGGGCCGTTGAGGCCAACCAATCAACAGCGTGGCTCCGGGGGATATTCCACGCCCCGAGGGGGTACCGCGCCAAGGGAATGATTGTTCGGAAAAGGAAAATATTCTTGACATGAAAGGGCGGGTGTCCTAAAAACACTCTTGCCAACGCCCGTCGTGCGTCCCCTCACGCGATGGGCCGCGGCATCCCGAACCTCCCTCCATGCCTGTCCTGAAAGGGGCTGACCGGACAACCGAAAGGCCCGGCCAGCCCCTTTCTTTTTTCGCGCTTCGCCCGCGGCCGGGCGCGCGTCCCCTCGTCCTTTTCCGGGATCGGGCGCGCCTGACAACCGGGTGGCGGAATGCTTCCCGCCGGACGGGACCCCCGCAGAACGCGAAAGGAATACAATCCAATGTCCACCTCGGTCGCCCAGGCTTTCGTCAAACAGTTCGAACGCGAAGTGCACGACGCCTACCAGCGCATGGGTTCCAAGCTGCGCAACACGGTGCGCACGAAGAACAACGTCCAGGGCGCCTCCACCGTCTTCCAGAAGGTCGGCAAGGGCACCGCGTCGACCAAGGCGCGCCACGGCGCGGTTCCGGTGATGAACCTGGACCACACGCCGGTCGAATGCACCCTCTACGACTTCTACGCCGGCGACTGGGTCGATCGGCTGGACGAGCTGAAGACCAACATCGACGAGCGGCAGATCATCGCCAGCGCCGGCGCCTACGCGCTGGGCCGCAAGACCGACGAACTCATCCTGGGCGAGTTGAACCGGTCCACCAACTACGCGGGCGGCTCCGGCGACGGGCTGACCAAGGCGAAGGTGCTGACGGCCTTCGAGAAGCTGGGCGAGTCCGACGTGCCGGACGACGGCCAGCGCTACGCCGTCGTCGGCTGGAAGCAGTGGAGCCAGCTCCTGGGCATCGACGAGTTCGCCAGCACCGAATATGTCGGCGCCGACGAGCTGCCCTGGCGCGGCACCCAGGCCAAGCGCTGGCTGGGCACGCTGTGGATGCCCCATTCCGGCCTGAAGGCGGAGGGCGGCGTGCGGCTGTGCCACTGGTACCACAAGACGGCCGTCGGCCACGCTTCCGGCGCCGACGTGAAGACGGACATCTCGTGGCACGGCGATCGGGCCGCGCATTTCGTGAACAACATGATGTCGCAGGGCGCCGGCCTGATCGACGCGGCGGGCGTCGTCACCATGCGCTGCCTGGAAGCCTGACGCCCTCCCTGCCGACGATCGAAACGGAGTTTTCCCCATGGCCTATCTTCCGAAGGACCTGAGTGTCCTTGCCTACGCCAACGGCTTAGCGCTCAACGATTTACTACAAAATGCTTCCGAGATCAGGCGGACCGTCTCCTCGGGCAGTTCGACCGGCTCCCGCTGCTGCCGGTAGACATCGCTAATCAGGGTGGTGTGATCCGACAGCCGTCGGGCGGCGTCGAGCAGGTGCTTGACCACCTTCAGCAGCGTGTCGTGGTCATCCTTGAAGCGGGCGGTCAGCTTGCCGTCCGGCTCGACGACGGCTTCCTTGACGATCAGGGCGAGCAGATCGCGCTGCGACGGCCACGGCATGCCGTCATCGGGCTTCTGACCTGGCTCCTCGACGTCCACATAGGTGAAGTGCTCCGCAAGGAAGACGATCTCGTCCAGCTTCTCTCGGTCCATGGCTCCGGCAGCCTGGATCTGGTCAATGGAGCGCAACACCTCGACGATCTCGGCGTCCGCCGTCTTGATCGCCTCGCCCGTCTCTTTCAAGCGCGCGTAGAGCACCGCCATCCCTTCGGTACCGACGCCGGCGTCGGTCATGGCAAGGACGTGTCCGGTGATCTGCTCGCGATCCATCTTCAATTTGGCGAGCCGCTGGGCCGCAGCATCATACTGTTGCTGTAGGTCTTCGAGACGCTGCCGGGTTCCGGCCGTCAGGTGCTCAATCAGGTGTTCCTTGCGCAGCCAGCGCTTGAGGAACATCGAGGCGTTGACGGACATCTGCCGGTGCGCTTCATCCATGCGGATGAACGGCGCGTCGCAGCCGGTGCCGTTTCGCCGGCCAGAGCACAGGTAGTAGAACACCTTCACGCTCCCATTGCCGCCCCCCTGATGGGCGACATATCCGCGCCCGCATCGGCACTTCAGCAGTCCGGTCAGCATGTACTCATTCTTGGGGCCGCGGCCCTTCCGGTGCCGCGCCTCCATAGCCGCGTTAGCTGCCTCGAAGGTTCTCTGGTCGAGAATAGGTGCCGGCATGATCGTGACCGGGAAGCCCCCGGAGGTGCCGATGTAGACCGAGTTCCGCACGATCCGCTCGATGACGCTCTCTTGCCAAGCCGGTTTGGCGCCCCAGAAGGTCGCGCCGGTCTCGCTCATGTAGGCGGCGAGCCTGGCCCAGGATGAGCCGATCCTCGGATCGTTCGTCCGCAGTCGCGCCTGCTTGCCATTGGACAGCCGTAGCTCGACCATCGGCGGGATCACTTCCTCGCGGTTCAGGCGGCCGGCAATGGCGATGCGGCCCTTGTCCACGATCCAGGCGAAGATCCGCTGCACCTGCTCGACCTCGGCCGGATCGCGCTCCAAGCGCCCGTCGTCGCGCAGGCGATGGCCGTAGGGAGGCAGGCCCTGTGTCCAGAACCCGTCCGAGCGTCGCGATGCGCGTCCGCGCGCTGTTCGCTCCTTGATGGTCGCTCGCTCGGTCTCGGCGATGGCGCTGGTCAACACCCTGAGCAGCCGGTTGTCGAGGCCGGACTCTAAGACCGAGACGAAGTCGATGCCCAGCTTCTCCAGATCCTTGATTGCCCGGCCGACGATTAGGTGGTCGCGCCCGAGCCTGTCCAACTTCAGGAAGTACAGCCGCGCGAACTGACCGGCGCGGGCGGCGTCCATCATGCGGCCGAAATTCTCTCGCCCGTCCTCGTCGAGCGCTCCGCTCGCGACATCCTTGAAGACGAACCTGATATCGTAGCCGTCCTGCTCGGCCTTCTTGCGGCACATACGCTCCTGGTCGGCCAAGGAGGTTTTCTCCTCCTGGGCCTGTGAGGCGGAGCTAACGCGGCAATAAACGGCGCCGACGGACATGATGATCTCCGGGTCGCTGAAAACACTCGATAAGCTCTAGCACGAGCAAGTGCTCGCCCGGCAGCCCTCGGAAACACCGGCACCCGTTTTGACATACGGTACTATGATACCGTATGATCTTTGACAAGTGTCACGACTCGTCAAGGATTCACCATGGGCATTCACCTGCGTTCACCGATCTGGGAGGCGACCGGCAACCGCCGACTCGATGTGGATTACGGCTCGCCGATCATCGCCGGCATGACGGTCCTGCCGGTGCTCGGCCCGGCGCGTGCGCGCGCCGCCGCCGTCATCTCTGGCGTCACCGAAGCTTCGCCCAAGGAAGCCGCCGGCTACTTCGTCGAGGTCGTCGGCCGCGCCGTCGTGGAGGTCGAGACCGACATCGCCCGGCTGGCCGAGGCGACGAAGGTCGCGCGCAAGTCGCTCAAGGACGCCGAGGCCGCCGCGCAGCGCGCCGACGTGGCTCACGTCGAGGGCGTCATCGCGGAGATCCTGGAAGACGCCAACCGTCCGGTCAGCTTCCGGCACGAGCGGGACGTCGAAGACCTCCGCGACGCCGTCGACGATCACGGTGGTGACCTCGACTTTGACGCCGCCGGCCTGGTTGCGGCGCTCGATCGCCACCAGAAGACGCTGACCGACCGCCAGGAGCGCCTGAGCGTGCTGCGCGGGCTCGCCGCCGACGCCCGGCGCCTGATCGACGTCGCGCGCAGCCCCGAGACAATCCGCCGGGTCCGCGAGTCCGGCCAGGAGGTCGCCGCCCGCGCCGTGATCGCGTCCCTGGTCAGCGAGATGCGCGCCGCCCGTCAGGAGGCCGTCAACGCCGTCCAGCGCCTGGACGTGGCGCTGGCGTCGCTGGGAGCCTTGTCGTGACCGTCCGGCGTAACCGTGTTGGGCCGGAGCGGCGCCTCGCGTTGCGCCTGGCCCACGCCAGCGTGCCGTCCGTGGGGGTCTGGCAGTTGTCGGGCCTGTCGGGCGTGTCGCACCAGACCGCCTACAGCATCATCGCCAGAGCCAACCATTCCGGCCTGGTCGACGCCCTTCCGGCAATCCGCACGAAGTGGATCGAGGAAGCGGGCACTGACGAGTTCGAGCCTTGGGTCCGTGCGCTGATCAAAGCGCTGCCGAGCGCATTCCTGACGGTGGCGGGGGCGCTGCCCGACAACCTGCGTCCAGCCGGTGTTCCGGGGGTCTGCGAAAAGAACTTCGACACCATGATCGCGTTGCACGCCACCAATCCCGGCCAAGTCGAGGCGTCGCTCATCGAGGCCATCGAGAAGTTGGAGTCGCACTTTGACAAGCTGAACCGCCTGATCGCGGCCCAGCGCCGCAATACGGAGGTGAAGGCAGCATGACCCGCTATGAGGAACTGAAGCTCCGGATCGAGGGCGACCTCGACACGGTGTCGCCAGCCGAGATGCAGGAGTTCCTCGACCTCCGCGAGGCCGAGCAGCTCCGCGCCTGCGCCGAGCGGCGCCACCGCGAGAGCCTGCGCGGTCGGCAGCGCATCGAGTTCGCCTTGCGGGGCGGTAGGGCGGCGTGATGACGACCGGGGCCGGGAATAGCCGTGGAGATGGAGGGTTGGGAGTAGCCGCGGGAGCGGAAGCTCCTACAGGCCGGCGCGGCGTCGCCGCCCTGACCCCGGACCATCACCGGCGGTGGGCGACGGGCATGGTCTCGTTCGCCGATCTCGGCCGCGAGTTGGGCGTCACCAAGCAGTCGGTGGCCGACGCCTTCGGGCGGCGGGGTTGGACCAAGTCCAACGCTCCGATCCCACCGCCCGAGCCCGCGACGTCGCCACAGCCCCAGAAGTCGGTTCAGCAGGTCGACGGCGCGATGACCGACGAGGAGATCGCCCGCATCCGCATCGCGGTCCATCGCCGGGCGGTGATGGTTCAGATCGCCGCCTTGAACGAAGCCGGCGCTGCGCTGGACCGCGATCGGGGGAAAGTTCCCGCGATGACGCTCGCCCGTCTTCAGCAGACAGCCGAGGCGGCGACGAAGATGCTCGGCCAGCTCCTCTATATCCCGGCCGACGAGACAGCCGATGGCTTGGAGCAGATGACGATCAGCATCATGACGGTCGACCAGGCCGCCGAACTCCAGGCCAGCCACGACTGCGAAGACACGGAGGACGACTTCGCCGCGGAGGACGAGGCGGACTTCGGCGACCCCATTCTTGAGCCCGAACCGCTCATCGCGTCGGCGCCTGTAACCAGCGCCCAACCGGACCGCGGCGTTGAAGGGGCTGGCGCTCCTATGCCGCCGGCCGACCACAGGGCACTGCGGGAGTGGCTGGTGAGCCTCGGTGTGAGCCATGGCCGGCGCCATCTGCGCCAGCTCGCCGCCAGCCTTGGGCTTCGGGAGGTCGGGCCCGGCACCGACGTCGACTATCTCGTGGACGCCATCATGCACGTAGCGCATGGAGATCGGGTGGTCATCCGCAACCACCTCGCCGTGATCGGCACTGTGCCGGTGTAGGTGGAGGACGATTATCCGAGACAGGGAGGGCGGGAGCTGGCAGGTCCCGCCCTTTCCCGTTGTAGAGCCTCTACGCCACCGGGCGGAAGAGGCGCGCCCGGCCGACCCTGAACTGCGCCACCACGCCGTAGAGCGCCAAGTCGCGCAGGGTGTCGATCACTGCCGTCCGACTGTCGAACGTGGACGCGACGCCGGCCTCAGCCAGTACGGCATCGATGGCGGCCTGGTCGGCGCTGTAGACCTCCCCCGTCGCCTTCAGGCGCTCGTAGGTGAGGTGAGAGATCAGGACGTAGGGCTTGTACTGGTCGGCCGTCTCCACCGTCTCATCGGCCGCCTTCGGGTAAGGATTGCCAGAGGCGGCCAGCAGTTCGAGGTTCGGCATCACCGGCGCGCAGCCTTCGGCCCGGCTCGGATCGACCTGATGGCCCTTGTGCTTCTTCACGACCTTGGCCGGGTCCGCTTCCAGATGGAAGCGCTCGGGCAGCGGCACCTTCTTCGTCCGCTCCTGCGGCAGCGTGACCTCAGTAGCCCGCACGACATGGACCTCGAAGGGCACGACATAGAAACCGTTGCGCCGCTCGCGGTCGCGGCCCTGCGGCTCGATCACGACCACATTGCCGGCCGGCTGCGTCGGCTCATTGGCGGCGGTGTCGGGCTTGGTGAGCTTCTTGGTGTTCGCGACGGTCATCATCATCTCCATCAGCGCGTTGTCGATGAAGTGATCGTCGCAGGCATTGCCCGCTTGGTGTACCGCTAGATCAGCGGAAGCATTCCGCAGAACGTGCGGTTCATAGAGCGCATCTATTGGGTCACACTTGCTTGAACGCTCGTTAGAGCTTTTGTGACCCACTATGCCGGTGATGATCATGCCGTCAGGGAAGTTTGTCAGTTACCTTCGCGTCAGCACGCAGAAGCAGGGCCACTCTGGTCTGGGATTGGAGGCGCAGCGCGCCGCCGTTTCCGGCTATCTCAACGGCGGCTCATGGGAGTTGGTCGGGGAGTTCGTCGAGATCGAAAGTGGGCGCCGTAGCGACCGACCAGTGCTCGCCCAGGCCCTCGCCGCGTGCCGCCGGCATCGGGCCGTGCTGGTCGTCGCGAAGATGGACAGGTTGGCGCGCAACGTCGCCTTCGTCTCGAACCTCATGGAGTCCGGCGTCGAGTTCGTCGCCGTCGACCTGCCTACTGCGAACCGGCTAACCATCCACATCCTTTCCGCAGTCGCGGAAGCTGAGGCTGCGGCAATCTCACACCGGACGCGCGCCGCTCTCGCCGCAGCCAGAGCGCGCGGCGTTGTGCTGGGCAAACCAGAGAACCTGGCAAACCGCGCTGCGGGCACGGCGAACAGCTCGATGGTGCGCGCTGCACAAGCGAAGGAGCGTGCCCTCGACCTGCTTCCGGTCCTTGACGAGATCCGGTTCTCTGGGATCGTCTCGATGAAGGGCATCGCCCGCGCGCTGAACGACAGACGCATTCCGGCCCCGCGCGGCGGCACATGGACAACCACGCAGGTCGCCCGCCTACTGAGCAGATCATCAGCGCCGCCCTGACCGCGGCCGACTGCATCGACATCAGCCAGGTGTTCCGCTACGGCATGCTGGTCGAGAGGTTCCTACCGGCATCGGTCGCGCGGGAGCACGCAAGGCGCTTTGAGCGTCGTGGAACGCGACGACGCTGCGCAGCGTCGTCTGACATAGCGACAGCACGACAGCGCGTGAGGCGCCCGTCAGATCGTTTCTGTGCATCAGCGTCAGATCGTC
>NZ_JAUQTX010000257.1:0-9151 GCF_059803775.1 Azospirillum sp. UFLA03-27
GCGTATAATCGTCGGCAGCGTCAGATGTGTATAAGAGACAGGTAATAGATCGGTGCCCCCGGCCCGAGCCCGCCCAGCCGGTCGGCGCGCAGCGCGAAGCGCCGCCCCGGCGAGCTGGACCGGATCAGCGGCGGCTCCTCCAGGCCCCGGAAGGCGGTCAGCGCCTCGCCATTGCCGGTCCCCGGGTCCATTCCGATGTAAGCGCCCGAGATCAGCGTGCCGAGGCCTGACACACCACCGAAGCCCAGCCGCGGCTTGACCACCCAGAAGCTTGTCCGATCGTTGAGATAGGAGGCGGCGCCCTTTACCATGCGCACGGAGACGATGACGTTCGCCAGGTCGGGCGAGACCGCCACCCCCTGCACCGTCCCGACATCGACGTCGCGGTAGCGCACGCGGGTCTTGCCGGGCTCCAGCCCCTCCGCCGTGTCGAAGGTGATGGTGATGGTCGGGCCGCGCTCGTTCAGCGTCCTCCAGGCCAGCCAGCCGCCGACCAGCGCGGCGACCAGCGGCACCAGCCAGATCAGCGGCAGGCCGCGGCGGCGGCGGATCACCGGGCTGGCCGGCTCCACCGTGGGCTTCGGATCAGTCATGGGCATCAATCATAGAGGAATCCTGCCGCTGCGCCCGCCGGGGCGGCGCATCCCAGATCAGCCGAGGGTCGAAGGAGTCCGACGCCAGCATGGTGATGATGACGACCGCGGCGAAGGCGACGGCACCCAGCTCCGCGTGGATGGTGGCGATGGCGCCCAATTGGACCAGGGCCGCCAGAAGCGAGATCATGAAGATGTCCACCATGGACCAGCGCCCGACCCCCTCGATCAACCGGTAGAGCCGCGTGCGGTCGCGTTGCCGCTTCGGCAACCCCCGCTGCACCGTCCACAGCAGATAGGCCAGCCCGATCAGCTTCAGCACCGGCACGGTGATGCTGGCGAAGAAGACCAGCAGGGCCACCGGCCACATCTCCGCCGCGATCAGCGCCTCCACACCGGAGAGGATGGTGTCGGGCTGGCCGGCGCCGAAATAGACCACCGTCATGATCGGCAGCAGATTCGCCGGAATGTAGAGGATTGTCGCCGCGGAGATCAGCGCCCAGCCGCGCGGCAGGCTGTTCGGCTTGCGGTGGTGCAACCGGGCGCCGCAGCGCGGGCAGGCGCCCTCCGACCCGCCGCCCTCCGGGCCGGCGACCACCTGATGGCAGTCGTGGCAGGCGGTCAGCCGCTCCGGATCGGCGTTGGCGGCTTGTGCGACACGGGTCTGCGGGGCGATCCGCTCCCACACCTCGAAGGGGCTGAGCGACGCCTCCCCCCACACCTGCACCAGGATGAAGGCGACCAGGGCGGCCAGCGACGCCCCCGGCTCCAACTCCGCCAGATCGGACAGCTTCACATAGGCGACGATCAGGCCGAGCAGGAAGACCTCCGCCATCGCCCAGCGGCGCAGCCGCGCCACGGTCCGGAAGGTCCAGGCCGCGCCCGGCGCCGCCGTCCGCCCCGCGGCGAGCGGCATCACGACGTAGAGCGTGCCGAGCACCTGCGCCAGTGGCGCCAGGAACAGCACGAAGAAGACCAGGACGCCCAGCACCTCGTAGCCGCCGTCCCACAGCGCCACCGAGCCGCTGAGCAGGGTCGCCGTCTGCGCCCGCCCCTCCAGCTCGAAGGTCAGGATTGGGAACAGATTGGCGGTGACGAACAGGATCGTCGAGGCGATGGCGAGGGCCACCGCGTGCCCCAGCCCGCCGGTCCGGAAATGGCGCAGCACCGCCCCGCAGCGGTGGCATTCCGCACGATGGCCGGGCAAGGCCGGCGGCAGGGCGTGCGGCGCGCCGCAGTCGTGACAGAGCAGGATCGGTTGGTCCGGTGAGGTCATAGCGTTGGCTTAACATTTCCCACGGGCGAAAGGTCCGCCGATTGCGGGGTGCGCCGGTGGAGGAGCGCCGAGCGGGGCAGACCGCAAGCCCTGGATGAAAAAAGCCCTTCCCCCATGGATGGGGAAAGGGCTTCAGCCTTGCGGAAGATAGATTTCGGTCAGACGAAAAGATTGAAGCTGCCCATCAGCTTCTGCGTGCCGGTCTGGCCGGTAGGGATGGAATTCAGGCTCGACGCCGCCTGGCTCAGTCCATCCAGCATGGCCTGCTGGCCGGTGGACAGGTTGAACGGGCTCTCACCCTTCTTCGGCGCCTTGGCGACCGTGTCGTAATCCTGGGTGTATTTGCCCATGCTGAGCTGGATGGCGTAATTCTTGGCGTCCTTGGGCGACTGGCCCTTCTCGCGCGTCAGGCGCAGGGTGTAGTCGCCGCGGTCGAGTTCGTACTCGCCCTGCATCATGCTCTTGAAAGCGTCGTAGTTCTTTCCGGCGCTCTTGTCGCTGTCGGCCAGAACCGTGCCGAATTTGGACATCACCTGGACGCGCAGCCCCTCGTCGCCGACCTGCCCCAGCGTCATTTCGCCTTTGGTCGTCACGCGGAACTTGTAGAAGTCGACGGGATCGTCGGCGCCCAGCGCGCCGACCACGTTCAGGCGGGTCACGTTCTTGGCGAGAACGCCCATGTCCGTGGCGAAGCCGGGGGTGTTGACGGAGGATTTGCGGACGTCCTTGCGGAATTCCTGCACGTTCGCGGCGGCGGCGGCTTCGGCCTCCCGTTGCGCGTTCATGCGCTCCACAGCAGCGGACACGGACTTGTTGAGGTCCGAGACCATCTGGTTGACGCCGGCCATTCCGTCAGACATGGCACCTTCTCCCATCAGGCGCGCTCCCCAAACGGAGAAGCGCGAATGGATCGCTGGATCCTCACTTTACTGCAAAGCACGTAAAGTTGCGAATTGTTTTTCGCCGAAATTTCAGATAGGGCGTCGGGCGAGTTGTGCGGCCATCCGGTTCAGCACGCCAGGGAGGCCCTCCCCAGCCCGTGGCTGGAACAGGCGTTGCGCCGGAAACCAGGGGCGCACCGCAGTGCCGAGCTGGGTCCAGTCCCGCCCGCCAAAGCGCCAGACCGGCACACCGAGCGCCGCCGCCAGTTCCCCCACCGCCATGGCCGGCGCGATCACCAGATCCAGGTTCGCCATCAGCGCCGCCGTCCCATCGAAGTCATCGGTCAGGTCGAGATCGTCCCAACGATGGATGGCGACGCCGAACCGGTCCTCCGCCGCAACCCGCTCGGCCTCGCACACGCCATACTGGAGGTTGACGAAGACCAGACCCGGCACGGCGAACAGCGCCCCCCACTGGTCGAGCCGGCTGTAGGCGGCACGGCGCGACTCAGTCATCAGCGCGCTGCGCCAGCCGATCCCCACGCGAAGGCCGGGGCCGAGCGCAGCGACACGGTCACGCCAGAACGCCACCCGAACCGGGTCGGGGACCAGCCAGCCGCCAGCAGCACTGGCGAAGGCGGACAGGTCGCGGCGAAAGACCCGCGCCAGGGAACCAATGGGCGTGTGCAGGTCGCAATCGGGCACCGTGCCCGCGTCGCTCCGTTGGGGACGGACCAGCGCGGCGGGGAAGGAGCGGGCGAACAGGGGCACCAGCCGCCGGTCGGTTTCGATCACCACGGAACGGGCACGGGCGATGGCCTCCGCGCAGAGGGAGGAGAACAGGATGGTGTCGCCCACCCCTTGCTCGCCCCAGATCAGCAGGCGCTTGTCCGCCAGATCCTCGCCACGCCACGCCAGCATCCGCAGCTGACGCGCCCCACCCGCCTGACCGGACGCGAAGCGCCAGCCATAGCCGGCCCAACCCTCCTCCAGCGCGCCGCGCTCCAGCCGCAGCAGGCCGCGGTTGAACTGGGCCAGCGGCAAGTCGGGACTTACGCGGAGCGCCCGCCCATACAGACGGTCCGCCAGCCCCCCGTCGCCCAGACGCTGCACCGCCAGACCGAGATTGCAGAGTGCCGCCGCATAGCCGGGTTCGAGCGCCAGGGCGCGGCGGAACCAGCGGGCCGCTTCCGCGTGGCGGAGCCGCGCCTGCAACGCATGGCCGAAATTGTTGTTGGCCTGCGGTTCTTCCGGCAGGAGCCGGAGCGCGCGGCGATGCGCCCGCTCGGCCTCGTCCAGCCGCTCGGCGGCGCGCAGCCCGCCGCCGAGATTGGACAGCCCCTCCGACAAGGCCGGGTCGAGCAGAACGGCGCGCTGCCACGCCGCCAGGGCCGCTGCAGCCCGGCCTTGCCGGCTCAGCGCATTGGCCAGATTGTTCCAAAACGTCGCACGCTCGGCGCCGCGGGCCAGAGCGGCGCGGTGGCAGGCTTCGGCCTCCGTAAAACGGCCCTGCCCGGCGCGCAGCGTGCCCAGGCTGTCGGCCGCGTCCACGCATGCGGGATCAAGAGCGAAGGCCGCCTCGAAGCATGTGGCGGCCCCGTCAGTCTGTCCGAGATCGCGCAGCACCAACCCGAAGCCGTAGAGAAGCGCCGGGTTGCGGCGGTCCAGCCGCAAGGCGTCGGTGTAGGCGGTCACCGCCTCGGCCAGCCGTCCCTGCGCGTGATGGCGGGCGGCCGATGCCGTCAGGGAGGACAGGTCATCGCGGAAAGGGGCGTCGGGACTCATCCCGGCAGAGTGGCCCGCGGAACCGGAGCGGCGCAAGCGCCGTCCGGCCCCGCGGTGGCGGTTGCTCAGTCCTCGCCGTCCTGCAGCGCCGGGGGACGCGGGGCGGCGTTCACCGGGGCGGCGAGCTGGGCGTCGACCACCGCCACCGCCGTCATGTTGACCAGACCGCGCGTCGTCACCGACGGAGTGACGATGTGCACGGGGCGAGCGGCGCCCAGCAGCATCGGCCCGACATTCTGCGCGTCGGCCATGATCTTCAGCATGTTGAAGGCGATGTTGGCGGCGTCCAGGGTCGGCATCACCAGCAGGTTCGCCTCGCCCTTCAGGCGGCTGTCGGGCAGAACGCCCTTACGCAGCACCTCCGACAGGGCGGCGTCGGCGTGCATCTCGCCGTCCACCTCCAGGTCGGGATTCTCTTCGGCGATGAGCTGGTAAGCCAGCCGCATCTTGCGGGCGGACGGGGTGTCCGCGCTGCCGAAGTTGGAGTGGGAGAGCAGCGCCACCTTCGGCTCGATGCCGAAGCGCTTCACCTCCTCCGCTGCCAGCCGGGCGATCTCGGCCACCTGCTCGGCGGTCGGGTCGGGGTTGACGTAGGTGTCGCAGATGAAGTGCGTGCCCTTCTGCGAGATCAGCCCGTTCATCGCGCCGGCCACCTTCACGCCCTTGCGCAGGCCGATCACGTCCATGACGTGGTTGAAGTGGTCGCCGTAGCGGCCCGAGGTGCCGCAGACCATGCCGTCGGCCTCGCCCCGGCGGACCATCAGCGCGCCGAAGACGCTCGGCTGGGTGCGCACGACGTTCAGCGCGTTGGCCGGCGACACGCCGCGGCGGCCCATGAGCTGCCGGTAGACCTCGGCGTAGTTGTGGCAGCGCAGGTCACGGGCGGCCTCGATCACCTCCACGTCCTTGCCGATGCGGATGCGCAGACCCATGTCAGCGATCGTCCGCTCGATCACGTCGGCACGGCCGAGCAGGACCGGATGGGCGATGCCGTCGTCCACCACCACCTGGGCGCAGCGCAGGACGCGCGGCTCCTCGCCCTCCGCGTAGACGATGCGCTTGGGCGCCGCCTTCGCCTTGGTGATGACCGGCTTCATGACGAGGCCGGAGCGGAAGACATACTGGCCGAGGCTGTCGCGGTAGGCGCGGAAGTCAACGATCGGCCGCGTCGCCACGCCCGACTCCATGGCGGCCTTGGCGACCGCCGAGGACACCTCGATCACCAGACGCGGGTCGAAGGGCTTGGGCAGGATGTAGTCCGGCCCGAAGCGCAGGTTCTCGCCGACATAGGCGGCGGCCACCACGTCCGACGGCTCGGCCTGGGCGAGGCTGGCCATGGCGTGGGTGGCGGCGATCTTCATCTCCTCGTTCACCGTCGTCGCGCCGACGTCGAGCGCGCCGCGGAAGATGAAGGGGAAGCAGAGGACGTTGTTGACCTGGTTGGGGAAGTCCGAGCGGCCGGTGGCGATGATGGCGTCGGGACGGGCCTGCCGGGCGAGGTCCGGCATGATCTCCGGCTCCGGGTTGGCCAGAGCCAGCACCAGCGGCTTGTCGGCCATGCGGGCCAGCATCTCCGGCTTCAGCACCTTGGCGCCCGACAGGCCGAGGAAGATGTCCGCCCCGTCGATGACGTCGTTCAGCACGCGGGCGTCGGTGTCCTGCGCGTAGGCGTCCTTGTAGGGGTTCATCTCCTCGTTGCGGCCCTTGTGGACCACGCCGATGCGGTCGACCAGCCAGACATTCTCGCGCTTGACGCCCAGGCTGAGCATCAGGTCCAGGCAGGCGATGCCCGCGGCGCCGCCGCCGGTGGAGACGACCTTGACGGTGGAGATGTCCTTGCCGACCAGCTTCAGCCCGTTCAGCACCGCCGCACCCACCACGATGGCGGTGCCGTGCTGGTCGTCGTGGAAGACCGGGATCTTCATCCGCTCGCGGCAGCGGCGCTCCACCTCGAAACAGGCGGGGGCGGCGATATCTTCCAGGTTGATGGCGCCGAAGGTCGGCTCCAGCCGGACGATGGTGTCGACCAGACCGTCGACGTCCTTCTCGTTCAGCTCCAGGTCGAAGCAGTCGATGCCGGCGAACTTCTTGAAGAGGACGGCCTTGCCCTCCATGACCGGCTTGGCGGCCATCGGACCGATGTCGCCCAGGCCCAGAACCGCCGTGCCGTTGGTGATGACCGCCACGAGGTTGGCGCGGGCCGTCAGCTCCGCGGCCTGGGCCGGGTCGGCGGCGATGGCGCTGGACGCCGCGGCCACGCCCGGCGAATAGGCCAGCGCGAGGTCGCGCTGGTTCGCCATGGGCTTGGTGGCGACGATCGCCAACTTACCGGGCTTCGGATTCCGGTGGTACTCAAGCGCCATCGCGTCGAAGTCGCCGGACATACGTCCTCTCCCCTTTTAACTTGATTTCAGTTAATTTGCCGAACGACGAACTGTTTCCCCTCCGGCTTATACCCGAATTGTCCGAGTACCGGAATGGGAAAGGGGCAGTCCGCGGCGGACCGCCCCCTCCTTTTTACCCCCTGGAACGGGAGGCCGGACCCGCGTCAGATGCGGGCCAGGGCCGGCTCCTTGAAGTGCTCCTGATATTCGGCGACCGCCTTGGTCTCGTCGAACTCGCCTTCCATCTTGGCGACCACGATGGTGGCGACGCCGTTGCCGATCAGATTGGTGATGGCGCGGGCTTCCGACATGAAGCGGTCGACGCCCAGCAGCAGCGCCAGCCCCTCGATCGGCAGGTGGCCGGTGGCCGACAGGGTGGCCGCCAGCGTCACGAAGCCGCCGCCGGTGACCGCCGCAGCACCCTTGGACGTCAGCATCAACAGGCCGAGGATGGTCAGCTGCTGCCAGATCGTCAGGTCGATGTTGAAGGCCTGGGCGATGAAGATCGCGGCCATCGACAGGTAGATGGAGGTGCCGTCGAGGTTGAACGAGTAGCCGGTCGGGATGACGAGGCCGACGACGTGCTTGGAGCAGCCGAACTTCTGCATTTTCTCCATCATGCGCGGCAGCACGGACTCCGACGAGGAGGTGCCGAGCACGATCAGCAGCTCGTCCTTGATGTAGCGCAGGAAGGTCAGGAGGCTGAAGTTGTACAGGCGGGCGATGCTGCCCAGCACGACGAAGACGAACAGCGCCATCGTGATGTAGACCGCCGCCATCAGCTGGCCGAGCGAGGTCAGCGACGACACGCCGTACTTGCCGATGGTGAAGGACATCGCGCCGAACGCACCCAGCGGGGCGACGCGCATCAGGATGCCGATGACGCCGAACATGGCGTGCGACACCTTCTCGAACATGTCTTCGACCACCTTGCCCTTCTGGCCCATGGCGGACAGCGCGACGCCGAAGATCACCGCGAAGAACAGGATCTGCAGCATGTCGCCCTTGACGAAGGCGCCGATGACGTTGTCCGGGACGATGTTGACCAGGAAGTCGATGGTCGTGTGGTTCTGCGCCTCGGTCGCATACTTGGCGACGGCGTCGGCCTTCAGCGAGCCGGCCTGGATGTTCATCCCCGAGCCCGGCTTCACCAGATTGACGACCAGCAGGCCGAGCCCCAGAGCGAAGGTGGTGACGATCTCGAAGTACAGGATCGCCTTGCCGCCGACCTTGCCGACCTTCTTCATGTCGCCGATCGAGGAGATGCCGGTGACCACGGTCAGGAAGACGATCGGGCCGATGACCATCTTGATCATCTTGATGAAGACGTCGCCCAGGGGCTTCATCTGCACCGCAATAGCCGGATAGAAATGGCCGAGCAGAATGCCGATGGTGATCGCGGTCAGAACCTGAACGGTCAGGTTCGTGTAGAATGGCTTTTTCTGGGGCTGCCCTTGGGCGTGCATGTTCGTCTCCTCGTGGCGTTCCTGAAATGGGCTGCCGCTCTTGTCTCGCGGTCGGCGGCCTGCCCGTCATGCCTCTCTCAAAGCAAGCGGTGTGCCAAAAGTAAAAACGAGCAATCGCAGCGCTCTGACGGAACGCGTGGGTCAGAATCCGCACGACAGGGGCAGAATCCATGTGCGAAAATCCGCACATTGCGATGCCTTGTTGCGGCGCAGCATGGATTGAGGACCGTTGGTTAGGATCGCCCCCACCCGCTGGACATTTTCGCAAAGCCGCGACTGGGTTGCCCGGCGGACGCCCCTCCTGTTCGCCCGTCCGCGGCGGGTGATGCTGGCTGTGCTGGTCGTCGGCATGCCGCTGGCGGCGGCGGTGGCCGCGGGCCTGGCGGCGGACAACGCCGGCGAATCCCTGCGCGAACAGGGCGCGGCGCAGCTGTCGCTGTACGAATCCAACCTGCGCACGGAGCTGGAGCGGCATGCCGCCGTACCGATGGTGCTCGCCCGCGACCAAGAGGTCGCCGACCTGCTGCGCGACCCCAGCCCGGAGCGGGTGGACCGCATGAACCGCAAGCTTGAGGCCATCGCGGCGACGCTGAAGGCGTCGGCCCTCTATGTGATGAACGGGGCGGGCACCACCGTCGCGGCCAGCAACTGGAACGCCGCGCCCAGCTTCGTCGGGCAGAATTTCAGCTACCGTCCCTATTTCCAGTCGGCCATGGAGCAGGGGGCTGTCTCTTATACACATCTGACGCTGCCGACGATTATACGC
>NZ_JAUQTX010000258.1:0-9221 GCF_059803775.1 Azospirillum sp. UFLA03-27
AGGATTCCAATGATCTGTTCCTCGCTGAACCGGCTCTTCTTCATGTCCGTCTCCTTGCTCGACGGACTCTAACTCAGGGTGGAGGAGTTTCAGGGGAGCAGGTCAGCCTTGCTGGCGACGAAGGCCCATTCGTCCGCCGGCGCCGAGCCGGGATCGTGCAGCGCTGACAGGTCCGCCAGCGGGGGGCCGAAGCTGAACGCGGTGCAGTCGAGCAACACCACGGCGTGTGTGGCGACCACCTCCCCTGCGCCGTCGACCAGCCCGAGCCAGAAGGCCGGGGCACTGGACGGCTTGGGTAGCAGCGGGAACCAGCTATCGCGGTGCTGGGCATTCAGCGCCTGCAGATCCGGCCAGGAGTCGCACAGGATTGGTGTCACGCCGCGGGTGACCAGTTCGGCGCACAGGCGGTCTCGCGCGGCGCCCAGCGCCGGGGCGAGCGGGCCGGTGCTCGGCGACAGGGTTTCGACGAGGCGGAAGTCGGGCGCGACGGTGCGCGCCGGGAACATGGCGTTCACGGTTGGTATTCTTTGATTGATGATAGGGATTGGGTAGTCAGACCGACGATCTGCAGACATCAGTTCGCAGGATCGATACGGTTGCGCACCTCGCCATAACAGATACAGGCGCGAGGAAAGCGCCTACATCGAGGTATTTCCGATAGCCTCTTGGAACGGGCGAGATAAACGTCTCAACGTCCGCTTGTCGTCTCTTCCAAGGAGGACGAAATGGACATCGCTAATTTGATACGATTTGTCCTGACACACATTCCTTTGATCACCTTTCTACTGGCGATTATCATTCCCACCCTCAGCCGATCTGATCGGACCCCGGAAAGCTATCTGTCCTGGCTGCTGCTGTTGGCCGTTGGAGTCGATGCTCTCTGGGCTGGGCTGTTCCATGTGTTCGCTCCCGAGCGCGCCGCGGCGTTCATCGGGTGGACAACAAGCCCGTTTCAGTTCGAGATCGGCGTCGCCGACATAGCGCTGGGCGTCATGGGGGTGCTTGCCTTCCACAGATCACTCGGCTTCAAGGCGGCGGTCGTGACCTACGCATCGCTGTTCTACATCGGCGTGGCGTACGGCCACTTTCATCAGATTTGGGTGGCCGGGAACTATGCGCCTGGGAACGCCGGCATTCTTCTCGTTCTCACCTGCATTCGGCCGTTCCTCCTGATCCTGCTCCTCATCGCGGCTCAACGGAAGGCAGCCCCGGCGTTGGCCCTTGGGAGGTAGGAAGTGACTCCGGGAGCGCTGCTTCGTCACGCTTCCGAGGTACGCAACCGCGCAACGCGCCGTAGACCAGCTCGGCCATGCAGAGCAGGTCGGCGGCCAACCCGAAGGTCGAGCCGGTCAGCAGGTCGTGCGCGTCCCAGCAGACGCCAGCGGCCAGGAACAACACGCGCAGCAGGAGGGCGGACCGACACCAACGCGCTACGGTGGCGAGGATCATCCCGGCCGCCGCACAGGCCGATGGCCAGCCTGCCCAGGTCAAGGCGCCCTGCCCGGCCAGCAGAGCACGGCGCCCAGACAGCCAGGGCCAGAGGGCAACCAGCGCGAACCCGGCGGCCCCGGCGAGGTCGGAGAGGTGAGGAACGATCATGGCGATTCCCTAACTTCCGGAGCAGCTTGTCCTTCGCCGCAGACCCGGCGCTGGAGCCGACCCAGTAGGACACCACCGCCGACGCCATGGTGGTCAGGGCGCCGAGCATCAGCGTGGCGTTCTGGTCGATTGCGCCGGCCGGCCGGCTCGGCACTCGGTACAACACGATGCCGAACGTCACCAGGACGATGGTCGAGACGATGGGCGCGCCCCAGGAGATGCGGCTGCCAGCCTGCGCAAGCTGGACGGTCTGCGCGCGAGCGTCGGCCTGGTCCTCGTTGTCCAGCCGCAGCAGTGCCACGACCTGATCGCCCTGCTGGCGGTACAACTCGGCCAGCTTGGCGGGATCAGTCTGCACCGCGGCGACGGCCCGCTCGGCATCCGCCGTGTTGCTGATCGGAACCCCGGTTACGGCCGAGACGACGGACACCGCGGCCTCGCCCACCTTCTGGGCGGTCTCGCCAGTGCCAAGAGCGGCCTTGGCGATCTCTGGCAGCAGCACCGGAGCGAGGGCGGAGATGATGGGGATGAGCAGTGGCAGCATGGGGACGCCGCTCCTTCGGGCATGCTATTCGCCCGTTCAATAAGGGACCTGTCCGGCTGTCTTATTAAACTCGGGCATGAAAAAGCCGCCTTGGCGGGGGCCGGGCGGCTGGTGGGTGAAACCTCGGTGCTGTAGGCTCTGGTCAGTCTGCGAAGACGTTTCGGACGTAGAGTGGCGGGAGGAGCCTCGGCTCAGCATGCACACGTCGCGGACAGTGACCGCCGTGTGGACCGGACAATACAGGCCGGCGTCGGCCCATCTGCGGGTGGGGCGACCGAACGTAGGGGGTGACGTCCCTACCCGGCGGTCACGCCTTCAATCCAGCTCGTCCGCCGGGATGTCCGGCGAGAGCATGCGTGCTGTCGCCATCTCCGCCAGTTCTTCGACCGATAGCCGATGCAGACCTGAACCTGTATTGTCCCGCCCTCCGCCTAAATTCCCTCGACAGCATCGAAGGAGCATCAATCGTCACATTTGGGGAGTGCTCGAATAAATTCGCGCCCGCGGTGTTCAACGAAGAAATAACTGATGCGGGAGATGCGAGTGACGACAAGTGCCCTGAAGCCCATCCTGGTGGTCGAGGACAATCCGCGGGACTTGGAAATGACGCTGGCGGCGCTGAAGAAATGCAAGCTCTCCAACGGGATTATTGTTGCCCGCGATGGTGAAGAGGCGCTACGGATGCTGTCTCTTCGCGATCCGGAAACTGGATGGCCAACCCAGCTACCCGCGGTCGTCCTGCTCGAACTCGATCTCCCCAAGATCGACGGGCTGGAGGTGCTGGAACGGGTGAAGAGCAACCCGGCCATCCGGCACGTTCCCATCGTCATGTTCACAGCGTCATGCGAGGACAACGACATCACACTCAGCTATGAGCTGGGCGCGAATGCGTTCGTTGTTAAGCCCATGGATTTCGAAGCTTTATCCGAGGCGATCCGTAGTTTGAGCGCGTTCTGGGCCAGCCTGAACCAGTCGCCAACCAGTTGTTTCCAGGGGTTGGCTGCGCCTTTCCGATGAGCGCTTGCCGCCGACCATGGAGGCATTGCCTCATCGTTCGCTCCAACCGGCGGGCTGCTTCTGGCTGAGGAGTTCGGACATGGGACTCCGGAAAAGGAAAAGCTGCCGGGCGGCTTGGAGTAAGGAAGGCCGCTCGGTTGTAAACGTTACGAGCGCCACCTGAGACCAGTTCGACGTGATCCCTACAGCACCGCTGAGATATGCTCGATCAGGGCTGTCGGTGGGATAGGTTTGGACAGGATGCGAATGCCGGGCTCACGGCCGAGATCCTGGAGTGCCGCCTTCTCGGCATAGCCGGTGACGATCAGGATCGGCAGGTCGGGGCGATGGCGGCGGGCAAGACGAGCAAGGTCGGCGCCGGTCATGCCGGGCATGGCGAAGTCAGTGACCAGGATGCTCAGATTCTCGTCCGCCTCCAGCAGGGCCAGAGCCTCCTCCCCGGAGCCGACCTCGGTCACCACCATGCCGGCCTCGTCCAGCACTGCGGCGTTGGCCATGCGGACCAGGGCGTCATCCTCCACCAGCAGGACGTGAGACATCCCGAGCGGCGGTCCGTCCGAGGCGGCAGTCAGGGGAGCGGCAAGGGGAGGAGGAGCGGTGACGGCGTCCGGAGTGTCGGTCCGGCTGTCGGCAGGGGCATGGGGAAGATACAGCGTCACCGCGGTGCCGACGCCGAGGTGGCTTTCCAGGCGGATGCCGCCGCCCGATTGGGCGGTCAGGCCGTGCACCATGCTCAGTCCCAGCCCGCTGCCCTGGCCGACCGGTTTGGTGGTGAAGAAGGGCTCGATGGCATGGTCCAGCACGTCCTGCGGCATCCCGGTCCCGCTGTCGCGAACCGTCACCGCGACGTAATCACCCGGCGCCAAGGCGGGCGAGACGCCCATCTCCTTCGCCTCTCCCTCGCTCCCTCCCTTGGTCTCCTCACCCACTGACAGACTGGCGATGGCGATGGTCAGGGTGCCCCCGCCGGGCATGGCGTCGCGGGCGTTGATCGCGAGGTTCAGCAGGGCGATGTCGAACTGGTGGGGATCGACCAGGGCCGGCGGCACGTCGGCTTCCCGGTCGAGGCGGATGCGGATGGCGCTGCCCAGAGTGCGTTCCAGCAGCGTGACCATCCCCGCCACCTGGGCGCCAAGGTCGACGGGTGCCGGAGCCAGCCGTTGCCGGCGGGCGAAGGCCAGCAGATGCTGGGTCAGGGTGGCGCCGCGCTCGACCGCTTGGCTTGCGACCTGCAGCGCCCGGCGGCTCTCCGCCTCCACCACCTCGCCGCTGCCCTCCAGCAGGTGCAGGCTGGAGCGCACCGCCTGCAGCAGGTTGTTGAAGTCGTGAGCCACCCCGCCGGTCAGCTGGCCCAGCGCCTCCATCTTCTGCAGTTGGCGAACATGCTCCTCCGCCACATTGCGCGCCTCGACCGCTTGCTGCCGCTCCTGGAGCGCCCGGTTGGCGGTTTCATACGCGAGGAATTGGCGTGCCATCGCCCACAGCATCAGGGCAAGCGCCACCGCGCTGAGCAGCCCGGCGGCGGCGATGATCTGCGCCTGATCATTCCAGCGGGATAGGATTTCTCCCCGTGTCCGGCTTACGCCGACGACCAGCGGGTAGTTGCGCAAGGACAGGAAGGACAGGATGCGGGCCTGGCCGTCGACCGACTGCGGCGTCTCATAGGTGCCGGCTGCGTGGTTTGCGACCAGTTCGGCGACGCCGGGGCTGATGGCGATGGTCCCGACCTTGTCTGGCAACGTCGGGTAGCGCGCCAGCAGCATGCCATCGCGCCACCACAGACTAATTCCGGTTCCCGGCGTCACATGCAGGCTGCGGTAGAACTGCTCGAAATAGGACAGGCGCATGGCCCCCACGACCAGCCCAGCCAATCCGCCATCGGGATCGTTCACGCGGCGGGCGATGTAGAGCGTCCAATCCTGGGTGGCGACACTCTTCACCGGTCGGCTGACGAAAACGCGCTCAGGATCAGCGTTCTTGAGCGCCAGGAAATAGTCGCGCTTCGACAGGTCGTGTGGCGGAGCCGGGAACTGGCGGGTAAAGTTGACCAAGGTGCCGTCGGCGGCGATCAAGCTCAAAGCCTCCAGCTGCGGTAGGCTGGACACCCTGGCTTTCAAGAATTCATGGGTTTCGTAGTCGGCGCCCAGGCGCTTGAAGGCGTCGGCGCTGCGCCGGTTGGCGGCGGGTATCTGATCGACGACTCCGCTGACGGTGAGTTCGATGCCTTCGATGGCGCGCAGCGTCTGCTCGGCCAGCGAAGCGTTGAGCGTGCGCAGGCCGAGTGTCGCCTCGGCCACCGTCTCGTCATGCAGACGATCCATCATCATCGCGGTGCCGCCGCACAGGGCCGCCAGCACGATCCCACCGAGCGCGCCGATGCGCCGGAGCGGACGGTTGGTTCTCAGAAGCCGCCGCAAGACCCTCGCCTCCGGTTCCCTTCCAGCACCGCATCCACTCCCATCATCTGCCTTGCTCTCTGCCCCGCTTTCCTTGGCATCGCCATGGCGATCTTGTCCCTTCGTGCTGCTGATGTGGCGTCGCCGACCGGAAGCACGAAGGCTTAGACACTGGATGGGCTGGACTATACAGAAGGCCGCCCGCCGGACAAGCGGCCAGAGGTCATAGTAAATCGCTCCGGGTTTTTCTTCCTGAGTACATTCGGCTTGGGGCACGCCACCATGACGATGTCCTCGGTTTGAACATAATGGCGAGTTTCAGCCTCGGCGGGAGGAATGTTGCCGATGGGTTCGTGCAGGCGCCGGTGGTTGTCCGCGGCGATTTGGGGCATCGCGTTGCAGCCAGGACACCAGTGCTCGTGCAGGGGCAGTTCGTCGTACTGCCGGCGGACCAGCTTCCGGCTGAGGAAATCGGTCATGGGGACGCCGGAAAAGGAAAAGCCCGCCGCGGAGGTCCGGGCGGGCTGGGTTTACGGCGCTGTTCGGCGGTGCTGGACTGGTGGCCGAGGCGTCCTTACGTCATGAGCAGGAAACGTCGAACGTCTTCGCAATCTCCAGCGCTGTGGAGGTTGCAGCTCCCCCTTTAGCTCCCTTACACGAAAGCAAAGCCTCGACGTAGTCACGGAACTCTGGTTCAGCCTTGCCGACGATCCCATGCCTCATGAAGTGTCGTTGGTATTGGTACGTGCTGGTCCACAACGCGGCGATAACGCCCTGCGGATCGACGACAACGGTCAACGGAAGGTCAGTGACGGACTTCGGCGTCGGAAGGTCGCGGGGTGCCGGGTCGCGGCTGTCAAACACGGCGATGTAGTCCGTGCGCAGCGCCTTTCGCCGCTGATAGTCCAGGTCGCGTTGGAACGCCCCTTCCAGGTCGGTCTCGCTGGGACGCGGGGAAACGAGCATTACGACAGGCACATCGGGGTGGACCTTCATGAAGCTCTCGACCGAAGGCCGTTCTCCGATGCACGGCAAGCACCATTCGGCTCCCCGCTTGAAAAGGAACCACTTGCCACGAAACTCCGCCGTTGAGCGACGCACACCGTCCTCACCGTGAAATGTGAAGATCGGCAGTGTGCTCCCTGGTGCGAAGCCGTAGGCCGGCTCCGCAGCAGCCGGCGCAGTCAGAGCCGCAACGGAGAGTAGCGCCAGTAGTCCACAAAAGACGCTTCGGGAAGCTGTTAAGGCTGGAGGCGTTCTCATTCTCATCTCGCACGAGGTAGGCTCAATTTTCTATCACGCGCCGTGCCGCTGAGCACTATCGCTTGTCGAGCCACCGGCCTGCTGACATGCCAACCCCAGCGCGATAACCGGCCGACGATCAGCCCGCCTCGAACAGCGCCTTCTCCGCCGGGCAACGCTTCACCAGCCCCGGAAGCTGCTTCCTGACGCCATTGACGATGACATCGACCCAATTCGGAAACTACGCCGCCGCCCCGTCATAGTCGCCCTGGTTCAGCAGGCGCAGCAGGGTCGAAGTCTGCAAGGCGCCGGCCCCCAGGTTGAACACGAAGGAGGTCAAGGCGCCGCGCTGCCGATCGGTGAGCGGCACCTTCACGAGCTTGTCGACCTGCTCCGCGGCGGTGCCCATGTCGGCGCGCAGGTAGACCTCGGCCTGGAGGCCGTTGATGGCCTGCCCCATCCGGATCCCGGCGGTGTGGCCGTAGCCGATGGTCGGCACAACAGGTAGGCCTTCAGGTACAGGCCTTCGAAGCGACGGACCAGCGCCAGGGCGTCGTCGTGAATGTCGCGCGGGATCGCCGCACCGGCGGTCGTGGTCATTGGATGCTTCGTTTTTAGATCGCAAGGATTCTCAGAGGGTTGGTGGGTTCGGCGGACCTTGATCCGGTTGAGCCATCGTCCCGTGCTGGGGGATCGTCTCTTCGGCTTCCAATAGCCAGACTTCCAGCGCATCAGTTTCCCTCCAAACCACGATCACAACGTTTTTCAGCGGGTTAGCGCGTTCGCCTCCTGCCGTTCGGAACCGCTGCTGATCGACCGGGCGGCAACGATGAACTGGTGCGCCAGCAGCAGGCGGGCGGCTCCGGCATCACGCCACCCGACGGTCGTGCTGGTCGATGTGGGTAGCCGCCCTTGAAGATCGCCCGGATGTGCGGGGCCGTGGCGAGGTGGGCGATGGTCTGTTGCTGTTCCTTGGCCACGGGCAGCACGCCCCGCCGGTAAGCCAAGAACACCTCGATGATCTGCCGGCGCACCAGGGCGGCTTGCGGGGTGCGGGATAGGGCGCAGATGGCCAGCGCTTGGCCTTCGTTCAGGTAGTAGGCTTTGCCGGGGCGGCGCGCTGGATACTCAATTGCATTCGACCGAGAAAGCATATTTGTGGCAACAAATATCGAAAATTCGTCGCATGCATACCATACTATATTTATCAAACAAAACACATGCGACGCAGAATCAATACCAAATGTCGGAGCATTTGATAAATTAATATGTAGATTGCATAAAATCTTATTAGATAACACTAAAAAAAGGATGTCTTTACTAAAGTTTATGAGAGATTTGCGATCGCATCGCCTTACGTCAAGCGATCTTGATTTAGAGAGAAGAAAGAAGTCCGCATTGTTAGCGCACCTGATCGGAAAAAAGCCCAAAGGCGCCTCGACCAGCTCAAGAAGGAAATCACCGCCGCGGTCCACTTCGGCGAATCACGCCTGACGTGGAAGGCCGCAGTCGTGCGGTACCTCACCGAGGCGGGGCCGGACGCGGTGAAGCCCGGCACTTTGAAGTGGTACACGGTCAGCCTTGGGCAGGTTTGGCCCACATCTGGAGGCGCTGTACGTCGATCAGATCACGCGGAAGACCATCTCCGCCCTGATCAGCGCCAGGAGCAAGGGCGGCCCCAGGAAAGCCACCATCAACCAGGACCTGACCGCCGTGTCCGCCGTCTTGGGCGCCGCCGTCGAGTGGGGGGCGTGCGAGGCGAACCCGGCACGCGACTGCAATCGCCGCCTCCCCCATGAACAGCGCGAGTCGATCCATCCGCTGTCGAGCGCGGACGTCAAGGCCGGCATCACGCGATGCTCCGGCCTGTTCGCCAGCATGATCCGGTTCCTCGCCCAAACCGGCTGCCGGCAGGAGGAGGCCGCCGGCCTGACTTGGAGGCAGGTCAATCTGAAGTCCGGCACGGTGACCTTTCTGAAGACGAAGACCAACCGGCCGCGCACGATCCGCCTGGAACCGGACACGCTGACGATGCTGACCGCCCTGCCCCACTTCCTGGGTTCCGACGCGGTGTTCTGGCACGGGAAGGGGTCGCGTTATCTCAACGTATTGTCACGGTTTCGGGAGATGGTGTGGTCGGCACAAAAGTCGGCACAGCGGGTGGGCACACCGTTCCGGCCCTTTCGCTGCCACGATCTGCAGCAGGGCTTCGCCATCCGGGCCTTGCGGAACGGGTGGGACATCTACGCCCTGTCCAAGCACCTGGGGCACAGCAGCGTGAAAACGACGGAGATTTATCTGGGGTATGTCCCGTCCAGGGCCGGCACAAAAAACCGGCACATCTATCAGGGTGCGGAAAAACGAACATATTTCGGCCTTTTGCCTCTGTTGAGGATAAAAATGCGGGTTTCAGCGGGCGATTT
>NZ_JAUQTX010000259.1:0-9053 GCF_059803775.1 Azospirillum sp. UFLA03-27
GGATCAGTGCAGCAGCGGACTGCGCGCGGCGAGCAGCGCCGTGTGGGCCAGGATGTTGGCGCAGCCCAGCCACAGCCAGGCCTGTCGCCCGCTGCGGAACAAGAAGCAGACGCTGGCCACCCCCAGCCAGATCGGAACGACGAGCCACATGATGAATTGCAGCTTGTTCACCGCGGCCGGCCCGCCGGGGCCGATCCAGGCGAACAGTCCCGACAGGGCGATGGCCAGCGAGAATCCCAGGACCACCCCGGCCACACTCTTGCTCCACCAGTCAGGACGGATCGGGGCGTGTGTGTTGCGGATGGAGGATGCGTCGGTCATCGCTCAGCCCTCCCGGCGTGCGGGCATGGCTCCGCGGGCGGCGGCGGCGAAGGGCAGGATGGTGAGGACCAACATCCCGACGGTGAGGCTGGTGAACAGCGCGGTCACCGGATGCATCACCACCGACCACAGCAGCCACCCTTCCAGCAGCGCGAGCGTCCCGATTACGCGGCTACGGCGACCGGCCAGTGGGCGGGTCAGCCATTGCTGGCGCGGTGCCGAAAGATAGAAGCAGGCAATTCCGACCACGGTCGCGGCCAAAGCCAGCCCGTGAAAGGCGGCTTCTGCCATCGGTGCGGTTCCAATCATGGCGCGCCAATCCGATTCGGTGGAGAAAGGCCATGTTCTGCCAATCAGGAATTGAAATTGCAAGTGATTCCTATTTGCATTAAGAATCACAGCCGCGGTCGGTGACCGGCGCTTGCTCCGCGTTCTTTCAAGAAGCCTCGGAAGCTGGCCTTGCCCATGGCTGTGGAGCGCGGATGGACGGGCGGCCGCGTGGCGTCGCTCAAGCCGAAGCGTTTCTCACCTGCCCATCGAACGTGCGGCAGAACGGCGACGCCGGCCTCAGGGCGTTTGCAATGGCAGGTTCAGGCTGGTTTCAGGTCAGCCATTGCGTCATTCCGGCGTTGCTGGACACCACCGCGTCGATGCTGTCGCGCAGCTTGGCGAGGCTGATCGGTTTCACCAGATAGCCGTTGACGTTGTGCTCCTTGGCGAAGCGCACGGTGCTGAGGTCGGCATCGCCGGTCAGGAAGATCACCGGGGTCTTGTCCACGTCCTTCACCTTGATCCCCCGCACCCCCTGGAGGAACTGCTTGCCGTTCATCGGCGCCATGTGGATGTCGCAGAAGACGATGTCCGGGCGCGTGCGCACCACCTCCATCAGCCCATCCTTGCCGTTCGAGGATTCCAGGATCGAGCGGACGCCGATCTCCTTCAGCACCTTGCGGATCAGGCCGCGGGTGAAATTGTCGTCCTCGACGATCAGGATGCTCAGCTTCGAGTAATCTACCGCCATAATGGGCTGCCCTTGTTCAAGACGTCGGTGCGGGACTGTGCGACGCCCGCATCGCGGCGGTCGCGGTGATCAACTCGTCCAGGGTGGCGTCCAGCATGCTGGCGAGAAGCGCGGCGGTCTCCGCGTCCCCGGCGTCCAGCAGGTCCTGGGTGTCGCCGGCCAGCCGGCCCAGCCGGGCCGCCCCGATCGACAGGGCCGCCCCTTTCAGCGTGTGGACCGCGTCGCGGGCCGGGCCGGCGTCTCCGGCCTCCAGCGCCGTCACGGCGGCCTGGATCAGCCCCGGCGCCATGCCCAGGAAATCGCCGAGGAAGACCATGGCGTCCGGGTCGTCACGGCCGAAATTCTGGCTCAGCTGGCCGAGGTCGAAAATCTGCGGGTCAATGTTGGCGTCCGCCCAGCTCGGCGTGGGGGACGCTTCAGCCACGGCGGCCGGCTCCGGCTTGGCAGGCGTCCGGCGGGCCGGCAGGCGCAGCGAGCGGGCTTGCGGCAGGAAGCGGTCCAGCGTTTCGGCCAGCAGCCGGGATTCGATGGGCTTCGTCAGATAGCCGTCCATCCCCGCTTCCAGACAGCGCTGCTGCGTGCCCGGCAGGGCGTCGGCGGTCAGCGCGACGATGGGCAGCCGCGTCACCGCACCGGCGCCCAACGCCTCCGTCAACTCCTGCTCACGGGCACGGATGGCGTGGGTCAGGCCGAAGCCGTCCATCTCCGGCATGTGGAAGTCGGTCAACAGAAGGCCATAGCGGCCGGGCTGCAGCATTTCCAGCGCGCGGGCGCCGTTGTCGGCCATTTCGATGGCATAGCCACGCTTGTTCAACATGCGGCGGATCACCGTCTGGTTGATCGGGTTGTCCTCCGCCACCAGGATCAGCGCCCCGGCCGCGATGGCGGTCTCGATGGGTGGCGGTTCCCACCCGGCCGCGTCATGCTCTCGCGGTTCCGACCGCCGTTCCAGGCTGGCCCGGCCCAGCGCCGCCGCGATGGCCAGCCAGACCCGCCGCCGCCGCAAAGGCAGATTGACGGCGCACAGCAGCCCGATGCGGTCGGCTTCCGACATGGTGGAGGCCAGCGCCCGCGGTACGGCCAGGATGACCGCGGGGACCGGACCGTCGGCGAAGGCTGGGGACTGCACGATGGCGCGGCAGCAGGCGATGGCGGCTTCGGATTGCACCCCGCCGTTGACCAGCACCACCAGCCGCCCGCTCTCGCCGCCCAGGGTGGACTGCTCCGCCCGATCCGCCTGGGCCTCGGTCACCGCCTCAAGGCCGTCGTTCAGATCGTACCAGCCCAACGGGGCGATGCCGGCGGCATCCAAGATTCCTTGCAGCGCCCGACGTCCGTCGCCGTCGAAGCCGACAGCCACCACGCGGGCGTCGTCCACCGCCACCGCCGGGACCGCCGGCGTTCGGGGCTGCGGGCAGTCGGCGGTCGGGGCGGCCACCGCGAAGGGCAGCTCGAACCAGAAGGTGGACCCTTCGCCGAACACCGAGTCCACCCCGATGCCGCCCCCCATCATGGTGCACAGCTTGTGGCAGATCGTCAGCCCCAGCCCGGTGCCGCCGAAGCGGCGCGAGGTGGAGCTGTCGGCCTGCTGGAAGGGCTGGAACAGCTTGGCCCGCTGCTCCTCGGTAAGACCGATCCCGCTGTCGGTCACGGCGAAGCGCAGCATCACCCCGTCATCCCTGCCGCCATCCGTGCTGGACCGCGGCTCGGCGCTGACCGTCACGGCGACGCTGCCTTTCTCGGTGAACTTGACGGCGTTGCCCATCAGGTTGATGAGGATCTGGCGCACGCGCGTCGGATCGCCGGTCAGCTGGTCGGGAACGCCCGGCCCGACGTCGACGGAGAGCTGAAGCCCCTTTTCCTCGATGCGCCCGGCCACCAGCTCCGCCGACTCCTCGACCACCTCCAGGGGGGAGAAGGGGACGGATTCGATCTCCAGCTTGCCCGCCTCGATCTTGGAGAAGTCGAGGATGTCGTTGATGATGATGAGAAGCGCCTGGGCCGACGACCGGATGACCCCAAGCATGCCGTGCTGTTCCTCGGTCAGGTCGGTCTGGTCCAGCATCTCGGCCATCGCCGTCACGCCGTTCATCGGCGTGCGGATCTCGTGGCTCATCACCGCCAGGAAGGAGGACTTCGCCCGCGTCGCCTCCTCCGCCTGGTTCTTGGCCTCGTGCAGGGCGGTTTCCCGTTGGGCGATCTCGGTGACGAAATGCTGAACCGAGCGGGCCATGGCCCCGACCTCGTCCTGGCGTCCGGTGTCCACGATGTCGCCGGTCAGCGGATTTCCGGCCAGATGGACCATCTGCCTTTGCAGGCGGTCCAGCGGACGGGTGATCGAGCGTGCGGCGTAGAAGGCCCCGGCGATCGCCAGCAGCAGGCCGGCGGTGGCCCCGAGCACAAGGGCGGACCGCAGGAAAGCCCCGATGGTTTCGGCGTTGCTGCGGAACGTGTCGTTCAGCGCGCTGGCACCCGACGCCATCTCCTTCGCGTCCGCGTCCATCCGGGCGATCATCAGGTCCTGGACGCTCAGCCCCTCGCGCACCTTGTCCAGGCTTTCCCGCCAACCGGCCACGGCGGAGATCATGCCGCCGCGAACCAGCGGGGGCAGTGCGATCCGCTCGATCTGCTCCTCCACCGCCGTGCCGTCCGCGATCAGCGTGATGGTCGCTCCGATGTCCCGGTGGCTTACCGCGTCGGCTGTGGCGTGCGCCAGCTTCAGCACGGCGATGGTCACGCCTTGCGCCTGCTGTTCGGTCTCGTTGGCCGACACGGCGTGGGCGGTGAGTTCGGTGACCTCGTTCAGCGTGGCGGCGTAGGCCGTACCATAGACGTTCAGGATCTGGTCGATGCGCTTTTCCAGCTCCTGCGCGCTGTCCCGGATGTCGCCGCCGTCCATCAACGCGCTGGACACCTGCGAGACCGCCGCGACGATGCGTTTTTGCCCCCGGCTCTCGCGCCCTTCCGCGGCGGCAGCCCGCTCCAGTGCCTCCTCCAGCGCTTCTGCGCTGTTGCTCAGGCGCAGCATCAGTACGCCGGTGTCGTGCGTACCGGAACTGCCGGGTGCGCCGCCGCCTTGAGCCTGACCGTGTTCGCGGGACAGCCGGGCCGCCTCGTGCCGCCACAGACCGGCCAGCGCGGCGTAGATGCTGCGGGCGTTGTCCAACACGTCGCGGTGCAGGCTCAGGCGGCGGTCGGAGTCCGCCACCGTCTCGGCATAGCCGAGGTTGGCGAGGTTCTGGCGCTGGCGGGCGGCGTCGGTGATGTCGATCAACCGGGCCGCCTGCTGGGCCATGGCGCCGATCAGGGCGTCGTTCTGCTCGGTGACCGCCTTCAGCTCCTCCATCTGCGTGGCGTAACGGTCCAGAACCCGCCGCGTCTCGCTGACGGCGCTTTCCAGCGCATCGTCCTCGGTGGCGTCGGCCAGAGCGTCCAGATGGCGGCGCGCCTCGCCGGTGTGGGCGTCAAAGCGGACGGCCTGGGCCGCCCGCCGGCTGGCCGCGGTGTTCAGATAGTCGGAGCGCGCCGCCTCCGCCCCCAACAGTTCACGGTAGATCGTGCCGGCGGTGACCACCGAACCGTTGGCGCGGTCGGACTGCTGCAGCAGGAACCACGCGACGATGGCGATGGCCGCCGCCACCAGCACGGGCATGCCGCCGACCGCGGCGATCCGCTGGGCGATGTTGGTGCGGATCATCACCTCGCGCCGCCGCTCACTGGGCGAGATCGACGCGGTGGAACAGGTGCAGGCCGAAAGGATTCATCCGATAGCCCTTCACCTCTTCGCGCAGCACCATGAACACCATGGAATGGGCCAGCGGCAGCCACGGAGCCTGGTCTTTGAACACTTCCTGCGCCCGATGGTACAGGGCGGTGCGTTTGGCCACGTCGGTGGTCTGCTTGGCCTCGATGATGAGGTCGTCGAAGGAGCGGTCGCACCATTTGCCCATGTTGCCGCCGCCCTTGCGGGCTCCCTCGCAGCTCAGCAGCGTGTAGAGGAAGTTGTCGGGGTCGCTGTTGTCGCCGGTCCAGCCGATCATGCCCAGCTGGTGGTCACCGTTCATCAGCCGCTTCATGTAGACTGACCAGTCGTCGGTCACCAGGGTGGCTTTGACGCCGACCTGGGCCAGATCGTTGGCCATCATTTCCGCCGCCCGCTTGCCGGCGGGCATGTAGGGCCGGGCCACCGGCATGTGCCACAGCTCGATCTCGAAGCCGTTGGCGTAGCCGGCCTCGGCCAGGAGCTGGCTCGCGCCCTTGGGGTCGTAGGGAATGTCGGTGATGGCGTCGTTGTAGCCCCAGTTCGTCGGCGGCAACGGATTCTTCGCCGTGCGCCCGGTGTCGCCGTAGAGCGCGTCGACCAGAGTTTCCTTGTCGATGGCCATGCTGAGCGCCCGGCGCACCCGCACGTCGTCCAGCGGCTTCCGTTCCACGTTGAAGGTAAGGAAGGCGACGTTGTAGCCCTCCTGCCGCAGCAGGGTCAGCGACGGGCTGTTCCGGATCTTCGGCAGGTCGGTCAGGTTGGGATAGGGCATGACATGGCATTCGCCGGCCTGCAGCCGGTTCAAGCGGACCGTGGCGTTGGGGGTGATGGCGAAGACCAGATTGTCCAGGGGCGGGCGCCCGGCCCAGTGCCCTTCGAACGCCTTGTACTGAAGCAGGTTGTCCTTCTGGTAGGAGAGAAGCTGGAAGGCGCCGGTCCCCACCGGCTCCCGATCGAACAGCTCCGGCGTGCCGAGCTTGGCCATGGTGTCGGCGTATTCCGCCGAGGTGATGGCGGCGAAGACCATCGACAGGTTGGCCAGGAAGGGCGCCTGCGGCCGGTTGAGGGTGAAGCGCACCGTCAGGTCGTCCACCGCCTCTATCGACTTCAGGATCGAGCCCATGGAGAGGTCGTTGAAGTAGTTGTAGGCCCCGTTTCCGACCGAATGGTACGGGTGGTCCTTGTGCCACTGCCGGAAGAAGCTGAACAGCACGTCGGCTGAGGTCAGCGTGCGCGTCGGCGCATAGCCGGGCGTGTCGTGGAAGCGCACGCCGGGCCGCAGTTTGAACGTGTAGACGGTGCCGTCCGGCGAGATGGTCCAGGATTCCGCCAGCGCGGGCACGATGCTCTTCGATTCCGCGTCGAAGCGCACCAGCGTGTCGTAGGCGTGCAGGATCGCGTCGAAACTGGTGTTGGTGCGGGCCAGCGCCGGGGCCAGATTGTCCGGGTTGCCTTCCGAACAGAAGACCAGCGTCGATGCCGCCTCGGCCTTCTGCTGCGCTCCGGCGCCCGCCAGAGCGGCCGCCGCGATCAGGAATGCCCCGCCCAGCCGGGCCACCCGCTTCTTCAACAAACCTGCCTTCACCGCGCCGTACTCCTTCAACCGATCACCTGCCCGAGCCCCGAATTGGTTCGCGGAGATTAAAGCCAAGAGGCGCTTACTTGCAATTGACGATATCTTTCAAAAGACAATCTTTAAGTTTCTCCGGGGAAACAATGCTTCGCCGTCGAAATTATCTATAACGATCCGAACGCATCGAGGGGGGAATGGCGAGAAGCGCACCATTTCATTGAGCGGCCGGACAGGCACCGATACGGACTGCCGCCAGAGCGGCGCGGCTCAGCCGCACGGAAGCGGACCGGTGTGAGGTTAAGTCGACTTAAGCTCGCAAAAAGTGCGCAAAGCTAGCCGGATCGCAACTTTCCATATTGAAAAACCGAAACCTCTGTGTTGAGGCAATCTTGGGAAAATCCGTTGACAATGTTGAGGGTTTGACGAAGGATGCGGCCGGACAAGCGGACGGGAGACCCCAAGAACCATGGCCGGAGAAAGCCTCAAGGGGCTGCGCGAGGAGCGCGGGTGGAACCAGACCGAACTGGCCGCTTGGCTCAACAAGAGCCTGGGCCGCAAATACGACCGGGCACAGATTTCACGCTGGGAAAGCGGATCGGAACGGACCCCCAAAGCGGTCGTGGACGCTGTCGAGACCGAGCGCAGGACCGACCGGCCGCGCTGCGCCACCGTCGTGATGTGCGGCTCCGCGAAAGGAGGCGTTTCGAAGACGACCTCAGCCCTGTGCATCGCCTATTGCCTGCTCGCCCAAGGGTCGAAGGTTCTGCTGATCGATTGCGACAGCCAGGGCAGCGCCACCGTCCATCTCGGCTACTCGCCCACCCAGATGGACCAGATGGAGGTCGAACGCCGGACCTTGTACTACGCCCTGGCGGACGACAAGCCGCTCGCCGACTACATCATCCAAACCCCGGAGCCGCGGCTTGACCTCCTTCCCGCCTTTATGAGCCTGGCGGATGCCGACGTCGAACTTGCCCTTGGCAAGCTGGCCCCCCTGCGGCAGCGCATCGGCGAAGTCCGGAACCAGTACGACTTCATCGTACTCGACACCGCCCCGAACCTGGGCGCCGTCACCGTCAGCGCGCTCGAGGCGTCGGACCTTCTGCTGGTGCCGTGCCAGACCGAGGCGTTGGCGCTCGTCGGCCTGCGAAACGTGCTGCATTCCCTGGAGAACCTGCGGCGGCGCCGCAATCCCGGACTGCGCATGCTTGGTATCCTTCCCACGCTGTTCTCCGCCCGCCTGACCCAGGACCAGGCGACGCTGGAGGATCTGCGCCGGGGCTACGGCGATCGTTACCGGATTTTCGATCCCATTCCGAGGGCAACCGTGTTCGCCCAGGCGGCGGCATCGGGCGTGATTCCTCTCGCCGCCGTCAAGAACATCCCCGGCCGCGCCGTCTTCGAGGAAATCGCCGCCGCCGCCCGCGCCGCCGCCAAGGAGATGAAGGCCCATGTCGCGTAAGCTCGCCCGCCGCACCGACCTGACCGCATCGGCCGAGGTGACCGGACCGGCACCGAAGGCGTTCGACCTCTCCGACGACTTCCCCTCGGTGCTCGAACTGGACATCGATCGCATCGACCGCCACACGCACCAGCCGCGCGCCGTGCAGGACGATGCCTCCCTCACCGAACTGCGGCGGTCCATCCTGCGGCACGGCCTGTTGTATCCGATCCTGGTGACCCCCGGAGGCGGAGGCGGCTACGCCCTGGTCGGCGGCGGACGGCGCCTGCGGGTTTTCGAGTTGCTGGGCCGAACCACGATCTTCGCGCGGGTGCTCTCGGGAGACCCCGACGAGCTGGCGCTGGTCGACAATCTGCAGCGCAAATCACTGAACGCGGTCGAGACGGCCCGCTCGCTCGATGGCCTTCGCAGCAAGCACGGCTACACCCAGGAAAAGCTGGCCGAAGTGATCGGCAAGACTCCCGCGGCGATCTCGCGGGCGCTCGGCATCCTCACTCTGCCGCAGGACGTCCTCGACGAGTACATGACCCTCGCCGACCGCGTCCCGCAAACCACGCTGGAGGAGGTCGCCGCCGCGCCCAGCGAAGACGGGCAGCGCAAGCTGTGGAGGCTCGCCAGAAGGGGAGCGACCGCGAAGGCGATCACCGAGCAGCGTCAGGAGATGAAGCGCAAGGAGCCGGATGGCCTCTTGCTCAAGAGACGCGCGGCCGGCGCCGCGGTCCGGGGGCTCGTCCAGATGGTTGCCAAGCTTGAGGAGAACCGTGAGGGCATCGGCGCCGCCGAACGGTCCGCGCTCGAAGTGATTCAGAAGAAGCTGGCGGCGCTCCTCGCCGATTGAACGGCTCGCCGCACCGCCCGGCCTGCCTCATCGGGCTGTCTCTTATACACATCTCCGAGCCCACGAGACTATAAC